>JAIOQJ010000417.1 GCA_021413475.1 Planctomycetota bacterium
CCAGAGAGACGCGGAAGCGGTTGATCTTCTTGCGAAGTTCCTCAGCCTCGCCCTGCAAATCCTGCAGGGTGGCGTCTTGCGGTGCACTGGCTTTGGACATGGGTTCCCTGGTCTCGTGTATTCTAACAAGCCCCGAGGCGAGGCTCTGCGAGCCTCGGGGATGAAAAATCATTCTACACACCCTGCTGTTTCATCAACTCTTGTAATTCCCGGTTGATCCGCTGGCGGACCAGATATTCGTCGTCATCGAGCCAGCCGCGGATGGTCGGGCCGATCGCGAAATCTTCGCTGACGATCGCTTGAAGCACGGTGTCGATGAGTTCCAGCGGTTGCAGAGTGTAGTGCGTGTTCTGGCCCGAGACGGATATGTTCTTGAGCCGCTGGAACAGTTCCTCGAAGCGGCCCTCGGCCGAGCGAACCGGCACTTGCCCCAGGGCGCTCGCGTAGGTGATAGCCAGGGCCGTGCGATCGGCGGGGGACATCACGCCGTCGAAGAGATCGCGGCGAACTTCATCAAGAATGCGATGGCCCTGTTCGTGCAGCGCTGGCCCCGCATAGTAATAACCGGCCGCGACATAGAGCAGCGTCCGCATCAGGCTAGGCCAATCGCCGGGCTGGGCCTTGCGAAGTTCGGAGATGTCCTCGCCTCGCGTGAGTAGGGTGTGGATCCGGCCGAGGGTCTCGTACGCCTCGTTCTTCATGCCGAGCCGGCGAAGAGTGCGAAACGTCTGCCCCGTAAGCCCCGCGAGAACCGCCTTGTCGGGAAGGCCGTTTTGGATTTCATCCAGGAATCGCTGGATGAGCGGCTGGGCCAGCGACGCCCGGTCGAAGTAACCCGCGAGGAGCATCCCTTTTTCGAGGAGCGGCATTCTCAAGGCGGCGGCCGTCGGTTGATCGAGAGCGTTGGGAATCGCGGCGATGACTTTGGCACCCAGGCTGGAATCAAGCCGCGGCACCAGATCGAGGATATCGTGCAGAATGATCGGCGAATGACTAATCCCTTCGCCGAGGGCGTGGTTCAGCAATTGTCGAATGCGTTCGTGAAGCGACTCCGATGTCAGGCCGGGAAGTGTGACAAGCTGCTTCTTGATCCGGGTCCAGCCGGCGAAGCCTCGCATCGCCCAGGCCCAATAGGGATCAATCCGTTCCGTGGGATCGAGGATACGTGAGTGCCGGCGCAAGCGGTCGATGGCGTAGCGAGTATCCGCGGGCAATCGTTCAAGCCGTGCCAGGAGTTCGGGGGCGAGCGAACCATCGGCCCGTTTCCCTTCACGCATCTGGCGGATGCGTGAATCGAAGGCCGACTTCAGAAAGGCGTGAACCGGGTCGGCATCATCCAGAATTTCCCCGGCGTATTCACGAAGGTGGGCGCTTTCGCTTTTCTCGCCAAGCCGGGACAGGGCCCAGGAAAGCATGAGGTCGGCATAGGCTCCGGTACAGCGAACTTCCGCTTCCAGACCCATCGGCGCGAGGGAGGGGAGATTCGTCTGGCCAGCTAATTTCTCCGGTGCGAGTTGCGCGATCCACTTCTGAATCAACTTGCGCTTGGCGATCAACCACTTGCGGACGTGATCGAAGCGGTCGCTATCCTCCGATTCGCGGAAGCGGATGAAGGCGGGGGCGTCGAGATCGAGACTTAGCCCCTCGTTCATCAACCGCGCCAGGATCCGATCGCGCGTCCGCGCCAAAGTGAGCACATCCCCGTGCGACCAGCGGACGATCGCGGAACGAGCCAGCCAGTCGGCACGCGTCGGCAGCCAGTGCTGACTATCGTGCTGATCGAGATATGCTTGAATGCCATTCAAATTCGCGAGAAAATCCGGCGGCGGCGTGGTCTGGCACGATGACCAGACGACATAGGCGGCCACGGTCCGCACGCGTTCCTTGGTCGGCGGCGCGGCCAACCAGTTCCCGATACGAGCCTCGTGCGGCCGCCAACCCGCTTGCGTCGCCTCGGCCCGGAACCAACCCCAGGCCCAGAGAGGCGAAAGCTTGTCCTGTTCCCACAAAGCGTTCAGCCAGCAAATGCCCGACTCGGGGTGATTGTTCAGTTTCGCAAATTCCGCCGCCAGTTCCGGCCAGAGTTCGAGGCGATCCTCCGGCGTGAGCTTGGTGATCGAATCGAGAAAGCGCGACTTGAGGCCGACCAGACGATCCTCGATCGGGTTTGTTTTCGAAGACGTTTCCAGTCCGCTTTCACGAGGCCTTCGCAATGCGGTCTGCACGGCCTCTTCGACGGGGATCGGCCCGGAAATTTCGACCGACGGGGCGGCAGGCTCCTCGACTTTCTTCTTCTCGCGGCTCAACCAACTCAAGGCCCAGGATAGCCAACTTTGCCGAACAGGAAGTTCGACATTCTCGGCTTCTTTCTGCTTGCGGGCATTCCGCGTGCCTGGCCGCTCGGTTGTCGGGAGCCGCCGCGGCAGGCCATCGCGCTTCTCGATGAACGGCTCGAACCTCAGCAGATCGATTTGCGTCCACGGGATCGAGGAGGTGCCTGGTTGATCGCAACGATATTCGATCCATTCGCCAAGCGGACGAAATGCGGTCAAAGGAAGCGATTCGAGCCGAAAGCCGCCGTTGCCGAGCGGTTTCAGCCAGGCCAACCGGTTCGGCTCGACGGCCAGGATGCGTCGCAAAGCGTCGCGGCGCGGCAAGGGCGCGATCCGTTGACCGCAGGGGATGAACAGATTTGGAATCTTCAGTAAAGGCTGATAGCCCGAAGGAAGACCAACGATCACGGGTGGTCTGCGTCGGCGGGCCACTACTCGCAACATGACGAACGGCCCGTCGTCGTTACTGGCGAAGGCGAACGAGAATCGACGCAAGCGATCTTCGTCAACGCTTTGCACAAACGTCTCCAGCCAGTGTCGGGCATCGCGGTCGATGAGCCAAAGCTCCGGAAGGGCGTCGGTCGTTTCTTCGACGAGCCGTAACCGAACATTGAGCGCAAGTAGACCGGTTGCAGAGCAATCGGAATTCGATTGCTCTGCAACCGGCCCACTTGGCGAGCCATCGACTTCCGGTTGCGGAGCAACCGGTCTACTCAACGAGTACGACGCCACGCTCGCTTGAAATGGTTGGTCGTCACGGAATTGCCATTCTCGCGGCGGGCCCAGAAACAGCCATTTCCCTCGCGGCGGTGCAATCTGATCCACCATTGGATGTCGCCAGCCCGAGGCGATCCAGACCCCTGCGGCATGTTCGTGGTAAACGCAAATCGAGCGATCAGTCGATTCCGCACGCAGCAAAGTCGAGACAGGAGGATCAGTCGTCTGAATCCAGACACGGCTGCCCGAGTCGAGCCAACAGAACAAACACGGGTGTGTGCCGAGCCGTTCGATTTCGCCAACGAAGGATGCGAATCTTTCACCCGGCAAATCGAACAGGACTTTGCCGCGTGGCTGAGTGGTGTCAGGCAAAAGTGGAAGAAGTTCGTGCCAGCAGGAGATCGGTTCGCCTTTAATCGGGCCCGCCGGCTGGGTGACTTGAATGCCGATTCGCTTGAGAGCGACGAGCGTTTCCCGCGAAATCGATACCGACGTGTTCAGCCAGAGCCGGCCCTGGAAATCGACCCTGGCATCGGCCGGAGCGCGCGTCACGGATGCGGGCACCCCGCCGCTGGCAAGGGCCTGCCGGAGTGTTTCCCGTTCCGGAAAGTAGAGCATCGGCATGGCCGGGGGCCTGCCTCACTTCAAAGCCAGTTTTTTCTCGGCGGCGATGTCCGCGCCCACTGGCTTGTACTTTAGCACAAGTTCGGTCGGGAAGACGTCCACCAGCACCCAGGCGGGCCGGGATTCGGCAATCGCGAAGCCGGGTGCATTCTGGAGCATGCGGTCACGGTTGTAGGAAACGCACGGCAAAATCACTTCGTGGATGCCGTGGAACGTGTCGCTCCAGCCGCGCAGACCGCAATGGAGATGCCCGCCGAAAAAGGCGACAATCTGCTTGTTCGCCGCGAGCAACTTGGCGAATTCCGCCCGGCCGGTCTTAATGTACCAACCGACGTCCGGATGCTTGTTTTCGTGATAGATGACATGGGCGGCCAGCACGACCCGCTGGCTCTTTTTCTTCGCTTCATCGAGCCGGGCCTGCAACCATTTGATCTGCTCGGGCGTGACGACGCCGAGATGGCCGGGATTGGGCTCCGCGTCCGCGAAGGTGAGGAAGCGATAGTCCTTGAACTCCAGAACGCCCTCGGTCTCCTTGCGGATGTGCTTCTTGAACATCTCGACGGGATCGTGGTTGCCGGGCACGGCAGTATATTCCTTCTTCAGCTCCTTAGCGATATCGACCCATTCGGGGTAGAGCTTCTGCCGGGCCTCGGTCTCGCCGGAATCGACGAGATCGCCGCAGAAAATCGTCAACTCGGCCGGCGAGGCGTTGATCTCCGCCACGGTCTGCCGCATCCGCTTCACGTAATCCGCACCCGGCTTGCCGAGGTGGGTGTCGGTACACAGAGCGAAGGTGAAGTCCGGCTTCGGAGAATCGGCGGCCAGCAGCGGGGCGGCCAGCAGGCCGGCACTGGTGGCGAGAAAATCGCGGCGATTGAAAATGTTCATGCGTATTCCCCTGGAGATTTGCGCTAGCCCGTCGCTGAATTTGTATCAATACGATCTGTCTCCGCCCTCTCGAAACTGATCTGGAGCCCAACGATGAATCTGGGAAGAAGCCGGCAAGAAGCGTGGATCTATCTCGTTATCGGAATCGTCCTTTTTATCGCCGGGTTGGCAAGCGTCTTTAGCACGGAGAGCAAGACAATCTACCTCGGGGCGCTGGTCATCGGGCCCATCATGGCGCTTCGTGCCTATGTCGTATTGCGCGACGAGCCGGTCTCCTATCACAAGGAAGTATCCCTGGAGGTCGTCCCGCAAGGCAAGCATGCCGTCATCGCCAAAATGGGCGGCGACCCGATCTTTCTGACCTGTGAAGGGTGCGGCAAGGAATACATCAATATGGAGGCCGCGAAGGGCGATCCAGATCTGCGTACCATCACTCCCGAATCCGACATCGGTTTGCTTCAAGACGCTTCGCGGGAGGCACGGACATGGCGGGCGGGTTTCTTGGTCGCGCCGTGCCCCGGTTGCGGCCATGTGCAACGTTCCATGCTTCCCATGGCCGTAGCGAGACTCTCCGACTTTTGGTGGGCCATGGCGTTCTTCAGCCTGCTCGCAGCCGGCCTGTTGTACGTCCGTGCCATCAACGTTGATGTTCAAATGGAACCGGAGGGAACACGAGAAAAGTGGTACATCGCCGCCGCGGTGGCGGTGGGGGCCGCGGTCTTGATGGGGATCTGGCACAAACTGCGCAGGCGATTGCACAATCCCAACCGTGCTCGACTGGATGCACGCCTTAAGGAGGCGAAGGAAACCTCCATGAGCAAAGAAGAATATCTGGCATACCGTGGGGAGCCGGGGGCTGTAAACGACGGGAGCCGACCTTAATGAAGGTCGGCTCTCGTTTGCGACATCAATCAATCACGCCTTGGCCGTGATGTTCACATAGGTGTGAACATGCGGCAGGACGCGGAAGTTCCAGACGAAGCCGGGGCCTTCGATGCGCCAGAAGCTCCACGGTTGCTTCTCGTTGGTTTCAACTCCGTCGTGCTTGTCGGCGAAGAAGGCGAATTGGAGTTTGTCCATGCCGCCGGTCTGCTTGATGACGGCCATCACTTCGTCGCCGTCTTCCTTGCGGAACGGCGAGAGAAGCGAACGCATGACCTTGGCCATCAGTTCCTTTTGGTCGCCGGACAGTTCCGCATGAGTGACGCCCTTCGGCGTGCCGGGGAGCTTGACCGAGGCGGCCCCTTCGCCGGGGGTGCCCATCTTGATGACGGCCTTCTCGCGCTGGCCCTTGTCGAGAGCGTCGAAGAACTTCATCGCGTCTTGCGTCTGGTTGTAGAAGACGTTCTTGTCGCTGTACGGGTTGGGGGTGTGGCCGTAATAGATCGGCCCGCCGAAGGCGACGCCGTCTTGCTGATCGCCATCGCAGCGGAGCGTCAGATGATGCCCGGTGAACAAAAAGGCGAACTTGCCCTTGGTGGGATCGCCGAAGATGTTAGCGCCCGTGTTTGCCAGGGTCTTGCTGGCGTCCCAGGTGCCGCCGCGGGAGATCTGTTTCCAGGAGAGGTCGTCGCCGGCCGACATCGCCTTGACGATCTTCTCGATCAGTTCCTGCTGGGTTTTGTTGTAGACGCTGCCGATGGTCTTATCGAGGGCCCTGTTGGGCGCGATGGTCAACCGAGCTCCGTCGTTGTAATCGCGGCAGACGGACTTCTTCTGATCGTCGGTCATGCTCGAGTAGAGTTCCTTGACCAGCGCCTCGGCCGGGCTGACCTTGAACTCGCGCGGCATGGGGAGCACTTCGGCTCCGGCCTTCGCGCTGCCCGGCAGCATGCTGACGCCCGCGGCGGCGACGGGTGCAATGGCCACGTAGCGAAGCATCTCGCGGCGGTCGATTGAGCATTCCGGGCAATTGGCTTCACGGTTCTCGGTCATGGAAGACTCCTTCAGGAGGAAGAGAAAAGGTCGGCACGCCGGCACGACGCTTTGGACTCGGTTTTGGATGTTAGTATCGTACCCATACGGACGACGCGAAGGGAACAAGAATTCGAATGGGTATCGAAAAAAGTTATGAGAAGGGAATGAGCCGCCTGCGGCTTGGTACTCCCGCGAAAAAACGCGCTAGGCCGCAAGCGGCTCGAATGAATACAACCGTCCCTGTTCGTTCCTCTCCCCCAAGGTGCAACCATGATGCGCATTGTCGTGACCCTCTTCGTGCTGGCCGGTATTGCTGTTCCCCTTACCGCGGCCGAGAAGCCGTTGGTCGTGGAACTCTGGCCCGGCAAGGTTCCCGATGAAGAGCCCAGCGTTATCGGTCCCGAAAAAGAAGTGATGTCGCCGAAGAATGTGCGCACGCAGGTGGAGGTGACCGACCCGACGCGGATGGTCACGAACGTCACCAAACCGTCGATCTTTATCTATCGGCCGGCGAAGGAGAAGGATAGCGGGGCGGCGGTGCTGATCTGCCCCGGCGGCGGTTATTGGAATCTCTTCTGGGAGCTCGAAGGCGAGGAAGTCGCTCACTGGTTAAACTCGATGGGCGTGACTGGCATCATCCTCAAGTATCGCGTGCCGCGCCGGCCCGATGAACCCAAGGGCGTCCCATCGCGCCGGCCGCTTCAAGATGCGCAGCGGGCCGTCAGCCTGGTCCGGAGCAAGGCAAAGGAATGGGGCATCGATCCGCAGCGGATCGGCATGGTCGGTTTCTCGGCTGGCGGCCATCTCTCGATCGCGACGGCCACGAACTTCGAGAAACGCACGTACGAAGCGGTGGATGAGATCGACAAAGTCAGCAGCCGTCCCGACTTCGCGATCCTCGCCTACTCGGGCTATCTAAAGTCGAAGGACAAGGACGAACTCTCGACCGGAATGAGCGTCCCCAATGGCACGCCCCCGGTCTTCATCGTGCATGGCAGCGAGGACCTGATTAGC
>JAIOQJ010000418.1 GCA_021413475.1 Planctomycetota bacterium
GAACTCTCGGAGTGCTCAGAGCGCAAGGGAAGTCTCTACCTGGTCTGGAAATCCTACATTCCCGCTCTTTATCGTGAAGGATATCCGATTCAGATCAATGAGGATTGCTGGGTCATTGCGGAATCGAAAGTCCACATCAGCGAGATGAGCAACTCTGATGTACCGTACTGAAGCGGGGATTAGCGAGCGATGCAGAATGGAATCTTACATGCAGATGCTATCGACCGCGCACGGCAAAAGCTCGCAGATCTACCCGCCAGTGTCTTGCACGATAACGGCAACGGCAAATTATTTGGAGCCGCGCTACTGGTCGCATGGGGATTCGGCTTTGACGAACAGCTCGCTTTTGACTTACTCATGCATCACTTCAATCCACGATGCATTCCTCCGTGGTCTGAAGCCGAGATCCGGAAGTATGTGAGGCAAGCAATTACTAAAGGTGGCGACGGGCCTCGTGGTCACCTGAACAATGGGCAATGGTTTGGAAGCCGTCCTACCCCGGCAGTTCGGAAGCCAACGAAGTCGCCCGAGGTATGGCGTGGCACGGCGACGTACTATTCCACCTTCTTGACCGCTCAGGCCCGCCAAGAGTTGGCCGACATCCTCAAACTGCCCGTCACATGTCTCAATCAAATCGAGCTGCTCGGGTACAACGGTGATCACCGTGCGCATCCTGGCAACGCGTGTTGGACCTACCCAGAGACAGACGGGTTCGGCAACATCATCGGCATCGTTCAACGGTTCAGGAACCCAGTCAACGATGATGGTGACAACAAGCGAGCCATGAAGGGTAGCGCCCGTGGGCTTGTTCTGCCTCTTGGTTGGGGCGTCGGCGAAGGCCCACTTGTTATCGTGGAAGGCTTCGGGGATTGCCTCGCGTGCGTGGCTGGCGGCATTGCGTCGATCGCCCGCATGAACAAGACGCAGCTTCCGGCAACAGTCGCGGCCATGCTGAAGGCGGCAATCGAGCCGAGCGCCAGGAAGGGTCTCGGCATCATCGTCTTGGCTGACGCCGACGATGCGGGGGAAGACAGCCGGGCGGCAGAGATCGCCCTGATACTCTCACTCGATTTTCCGAACGTGACATGGGCCGTCCCGCCCAACAATGCGAAGGACGCGCGGGAGTGGCTGACAACCCGACCGGATGACGAGACGTGGCCCGACCGCGGGCGGGCGTTCCTCAGTTCGTTGACACTGATCACTCCGGCGGCGAAACCGGAAGATGAGGGCGACGGGCATGGTGATGCGTTTGAGCCGACTGAGACGCCAACTGCCGAGTCGCCTCCGGTCGAACCCCCGGCCAAGAACGGGGTATGGAACCCCGCCCCGATCGACTTTGCGGACTTCATGAAGATGGACTTCCGGCATGAATGGTTGGTCCGCAAACTGATCGTCATGAGGGAACCTTGCATCATCTTCGGGCCGTCGAAGACGCTCAAGACATCGGTAGTGATCGACCTTGTCATCTCGATCGCGACGAAGACGCAAACGCTGAATTACTTTGACGCGATGTCCTGCCGTCGCGTGCTACTCATCTCAGGCGAGTCCGGGCCCGCCTCCCTTCAGTCGATCGCGGCGCGTGTATGCGATGCCCGGGGGATAGACCCCGAAACCTTGCGCGGCAACCTCGCGATCGAATGCTCCCTCCCTCCCCTGTCCGATCCTCTGGCGTTGGTCATTCTTCGCGAACTCCTCGCCAAGCATCGGCGAGAGGTTGTCATCATCGACCCGGCCTACCTCGCGTTACTGAGCGGCGGCACAACGTCGGCGGACAAGGCGTCGAACCTGTTCCACATGGGACCCTTACTCGCTGGGCTTGTCGAGGCGTGCACCGCGGCGGGTTTGACATCATGGCCGCCGACCCGATCGGCAAGCAGGTTTGGTTGATCCAATGCACAAGCCTTCCGAACCTGTCGAGTCGGGTCAAGAAGCTTCGCGGATTGATCGTGATGGCTGACCTGCTTCGAGCTGGCATCCGTTGCGAAGCGTGGGGATGGTATCGGCGCGGCGACCGCTGGCAGGTCAAGCGAGTGTCGATCGAGCCAGGAACACTTCAACCGATCGATGTCGAGCCACGGCGTCGCCGAGGCAAGAAGCCAGTGCAGAACGGCTTGTTCGATTGATCACGTGCCAGCGCATAACCGCTATGTCGGTTGCTAGAGTTGTGGGTCCTTCCCCACGCTTCCCAAAGCCTTCTCGTGTAGGGAACAGTCGGGCAGCCAGGTAGTGTTTATTTCTTTCAGGAGGCCATCCCGTGCGAATTCGTGACCGCGTAAAAACCCTCGAGCGCATTCGGGCCGGAGATCTCATTCCGAACCCGAAAAACTGGCGATTGCATCCGCAGTACCAGCAGGATGCGTTGCGGGAGGTCCTCGCCGAGATCGGCTATGCCGACGCCCTGCTCGCCCGCGAGGTGTCGCCGGGTAAGTTCATGCTGATCGACGGCCATCTGCGGGCGGAGACGACGCCGGATGAGATCGTTCCGGTGCTTGTGCTGGATATTACCGACGCCGAGGCGGACAAGGGGCCGCGGCCTTCGTTGAGTATTCCCGGCGTCGATTCTCAGGTGATCCGCCAGATCGAAAATGCTTTCGAGGCGTGGAAGCTGGCGACCGGGTTGACGGAAAAGCTCAGGCTTAAAACCGAAGCGAAGATCTGCGACGGCGAGAGCTATTCCATCATGGTCACCAATCCGGCGATCGACCATGACATCAAGCTCGACATCCGGACCTACGAAGCGGATCAGGTGACGACGCCTTATCTGACGCCGTTCGATCACCTGGCCGTCGACGGGATCCGGCTCGATTCGAACGGGAACCCGATCGAGTACCATTTTCTCAAGTACGCTCCCGGTCAGTCGTGGTGGATGAGCCCCACGGATTACGACAAAATCCCGGCAAAGGACGTGCTTGTATGGTCGCGGCCTGACCGCCCCGGCCAGCTTCGTTGCGTGCCGGAAATCACGCCCGCGCTGCCGTTATTCGGCCAGCTTCGCCGCTACACGGTGGCGACGCTCACGGCCGCGGAAGTGGCCGCCATGCTCGCCGGCGTGATGAAGTCGAACGGCACGGCGACGGCTTCCCCGGCGGACCAGCCGGGGCTGGGACGCCTACCAGTTTGACGCGAAGCAACCCGTCTCGACCTACAAGGAATTCAAAGGCGAGATTCTCAACGAGATCGCACGCTGTTTACACGTGCCGTTTAACATCATCGCGGGCAATTCCAGCGGTTACAACTATTCGTCGGGTCGGCTCGATCACACGACTTATCATCGATCAATTCGCGTTGAGCGATCCCGGATGGAACATCGGGTTTTGGACCCGCTTTTCCGCGCGTGGCTCGACGAAGCCGCGGTTACGCCCGGCATGATCCCGGACGGCTTGCCGTTGCGGTCGATGTGGACCTGGGTTTGGTACTGGGACGGGTTCGAATCGATCGACCCGCAGAAAGACGCGACGGCAAACGTGATCCTGCTTACCTCGCTGCAAACCTCGCTGAAAGAGGTCTACGCGGAGTGGGGCCAGGACTGGGAACCGCACGTTAGGCAGATTGGGCAAAGGGTCCGGCTTACAGATCGCCATCGGCGGCGTTCTCGGCTTGGAGTCCTTGCGCACGAACGCAAGCGGGTCGGCTCTGACCTTTGCGTTCAGCGTCGCCACGGCCTACCATCTTGGCGACGGCACGATTAACGTCTACCGAAACGGATCACCCTGGGCGACGGATGCCGACGCGACCGCATTGACGGGGGATGGGACTCGAAGCCTGACTTTCGAATTCGGTAACGCCACCCCGTTGAATCACGGCGACGCAATCAGGGTCACAACCGCGAACTCGCCCGCGATGTTCACTTTCGTTGGCGGCGGGGCGGTTGTCCCGTTGGTCACTCAGTTCCCGGCCACGAATATCATTCCGAGCGTACCAACGCTTGTATCGGTAATTGGCGGCGTTTCGACCCTGACGTTGAATGTGACCGGCGGAGACTCGCCGACGAGCTATCGCGTCTTCGAGGATGGCGTAGACAAAGGCACCTTTACCGTGCCGATCGTCGTCACTCCGGCTGATGGGTCGAAACGATCTTACGCAGTTGCTGGCATCAACGCAGTTGGCGAAAGCCACAAGAGCAACGCTATCGTTTGGTCAACGCTACCCCCGGCTCCGACTGGTTTGATGGCAACGGCGACGGCTCCGAATGGAATTAGTGTTGCTTACACTCCGACCGCTTCGGACCACGCTCTGTCAAATACATCATGGGAGTACGGCACAACGAACCCGCCCACTACGTCGCATTCAATTGGATCAACGACAAGTCCTTGCACTTTCCCGGATCCGATAGGTACGATTCAACAAAACACGACGTACTACTTCCGGGCTCGCGGCATGGACGACTTATTCCAGCAAAGCCCATACTCGGAGATCGTTTCAACGACGACGCCACCAGCTATCCCTGGAGCTCCGAATCTCACGTTGATCGACACCGGCAATCCGAATTTGACGTTCCACTTCAATTACTTTGGATCAGGCGGTGGCTTAGCAACGTCGAGTACCTTGTATCGCAACGGCGTGAGCGTCGGCGCGATTACCGATGGCGGGCAATACACGCCCCCAGACGCGGACGTAGCGACGTACACAATCACCGGCACGAACGTCACTGGCGAAGGCAATCAAAGCGCTGGCGTGCAAGGGCAGATCGTCTTGGCCGCGCCAACCCCGACCCTAACGGCGTTATCTCAAACCCAGTTTCAGTTGGACTTCGACGCCCCCGCTACGGGAACCGTTGAAGCGTTGTTCGACGGCAGTGCCACGCCTGTCACGAGCATCGGCACTGTCACTGACAACCAGCTTCTGTCCGGGATCCCGGTCGGAGCAACCCGGTACATCAGGCTCCGCGCGGTCAACAGCCTTGGCCAGTCAGCCGGGTACGGCGCTCCGGCCAGCGGTACAACGGATTCTGCTATCGTGGTGACCTGCCCCCCATTGACCGACTCGGCGGGAACGGTGAGTTTCGCTCCGTGCTCGGTGACGGGTGGAACTGGGACATACTCGGGAACCTGCACGATTTATCCGGGAGGCGGCGGGAACCCATTAAGCCCCACGATGTCCGGTGGAAGCCCGCAGGCTGGGCCGAGTTCAGATTGGACCTATGTCGGCAACGGCGTGTTCACCTACCAGTTCGACGTGACGGACAGCCACGGCAACACTGGGACGAACACGGGATCCGTCACGGTCAGCGGGGTGTAAATCCCGCATTACCCACACCCGGTTTGCTCTAATGGGGGCCAGGTTCACTTCGCAATCGCAATGAACTCCAAACGAAAGGATCTGACTGATGCGATTCCTATTGGCCTCCTCGTTGATAACGTTCCTGATGGCCGGCATCGTGGCGTGCGCCCAGAGCGGCCCCTCAACTGTTGCGGGCCGATCGTACCAGAGCGAAGAGCTTGCGTGCGATCTGCCCGGCGCGGAGCACATGCGGAACATTGGCTCGAAGCTCGACGGCTATGGGATGTGCGTTTTCACGTCCGTCGAGCACGCGGCCCGCTGGCACGGCCTCGAACAGTTCCGCGGCTTTCGCGATTGGTGCGCGGAGCGCTACCCCGGCGGCGGCGATCCCGACAAACTTGACCAGCTTCTGGCGGCCTACTGCAAAGCGAAGGGAATCGTTTGCCCGCCATACATCCAGTACGAAGGGCCGGACGTTCAGCCGATCCTGGAACTCTGCGACAAGACCGGCCGCATGGCGTGCATCACGTATGGGCAGTCGCCGCGGTACATCGGCCCGCGCAGCCCGACGGGCACGATCGCCCACATGACCAACTGCCCGAAGTTTTCAGGTCAACTCGCGGTCTGCCTCGACAACAACTTCCCGGGTGAAGCTTCCTACGAATGGATGCTGCTCGGCGAAATGGAACGAAGGATCAAGCATCCTCGTGCGAAAAACGGCTGGGTGTTTGTTTGGCTGGCTCCGTCCCCGCCGCCCGTGCCGCGGAAGTAATTGTTCATGGAAATCGCCCCGTAACAGGAGGTTCAACGATGAAGCGTCTGCTCAAGCTCGTTCTCTTTCTGATGATCCTGATCGTCGTCCTGACGCCGGGATTCGTCGCCGCGCAGTGCCAAGGCAACCAGTGCCCGATTCCGTCCTCGGGCAAGTATGTGCCAAACTTTCCGCAGCCCACCTTCACGCCGGTCGATTCGACGTTCCAACCGAATCACCTTGGCGGCGTGCTTGCTGGCCCGCAAAGGGTGGTATCGGCATCTCCCGGCATGACCTGGTCGGATGGCTTCTACCGCCACGAATCCGGCCGGGTCGAACAGTGGAAAGGTGGCAAACTGATTGCTCACGCGAAGCCCGATTCGCCCGAGTGGGCCGCGATCGTGAAGGCGATGAGCATCACCGCGAAGGAGTCATTCGGTCTTCTGCCGCCCGAGCCGCCGAAGAAATTCTCGCTCGGTCGGCCGAATGCCTGCGTGTGCAAGGGGGAATGTTGCTGCCTCGATTGCCCGCGTGAATGCACGGCGTTCGTAGCATTCGCTCCCGAGATTGACGAGCCGGCCAATTATGGGATGAAATGGAAGCCGGATGGCGACGAGAAGCACACGCTGAACGGCCGCATGGTTCACCGCAATACGTTCTTCGAGAACCTCGCCGGCCGCGGCGGAGTCGGCGATATTCCCGACGATTCGAAGATCGCCCGGCTGGTTGTGATCGGCAGCGACTCGGCCCGGGCCCGTGTGATGGCCGACTTCGCGAAGCTCAAGGCGTGGCAGCCGAAAGTGATCGCACAGGGTTTCGCTCCGGATAACTGGGCGATCTCCAAGCTATACCCGGCTCCCGCGGATCCAACGCTCTACGTGGTGGATGCCGATGGCCTGGCGCGCGGCTGCACCCCGGGTTACAATTGCGGGATTGATGGCCTCGAGCGCATGCTGGCCCGGGCGGACAAACTCCGGGATCCGAGCGGAGTCGATCCGTCCAAGGCGCCGGACCTGTCGAAGTCCGAGCCTCCCGCTCCGGCCCCCAACCCAACGCCGTTGCAGAATCCGAACGCGCCGGCGAAACCGGTCGACTGGACGCCGATCTTGTTCGTGTTGGGGTTAATGGCGGCCGCGTACTACGCGCGAACCAAGGGCAAAATCTGATCTCTGAACTCTTAGTCGCCCCCATGAAAGGAATTCCTCATGCCTGATTTGTCTACTTTCTTGGCGAGGCTCGGACTGACTGCGTTTCAACTCGTGTTGGGCACGGCCGTGCTGAGCGTGTTGGGTGCCGGGCTGATGGTGAAACAGCCGCTGCCCGCGGCGCCGAATCAACCGGTGATGCCGGCGCCGATTCCCAGCCCACTGGCTCC
>JAIOQJ010000419.1 GCA_021413475.1 Planctomycetota bacterium
ATCCCTCGCTTACGCGTCGGGTTGTGAAAGGAATGAACGGGGCGGGAGTTTAGGAGGATTTGCCCGCGGCGCGAAGTTCAAAGTGCCGGCCAGAACTTGCCGCTAGCAAGGTGGACAAGACGACCGTTCTGCTGCCTTACGCCGAAGTAATTTGTCAATTTCGGCGCACTGCGAACAATAAGAAATGAATGCTGTTGCATCGCCAATCACGCGACTTGCGAGACCGGCTGTGATTGCGACTCCCAGGGGCTCGCTTGCGGAGCGGGGAAAATGAACGCCAATTGTCACGTCGCATCCGAACTAAAAGCCGTGGACGAAATCGTCCACGCCCTCGACGTCACCATCCGGGAATCGGCCGCCGAGCCGTCGTCCGAATCGCTCTCCTGCGTCAAACACGGCGCGGAGTTCCTCGAAGATCATCTCCGCCGCTTGTTCCGCTTGGAAGAAAACCACGGCCTGCTGGAAATTCTGCTGCACATCCATCCCGAGTTCGCTCACGAAGTCCATCGCTTGCAGCACCAACACGATGCCATTCGATCCGAAGCCCATCGTCTGGTGCTGCAATTGGAAAACGCCTGCGAACCTACTGACCTCGAACTGCACGACATCCTCGAACAGCTGCGGCATCTGATCAGCAGAATCCTGAGCCACGAACATCATGAGACCGCGGTGCTGATTGAATCAGTCAATCGGGACGGCGGCGGCGAAGGTTGATGGGCCGCCATGTTGGACGGAGCACCGCTCCGTCCGGCAGCTCGAGCAACGAACTGGCGTCAAGTTCGTCTCATTCTACCAGCGATGAAATCAAGTAATTGATGCAACTTGAAATGCTGTTTGATACGAAACAGCAATCCTAAACTGAAGGCCCAAATCGCTGCTGTGAACCATGCACTGTAGTTGACGAGGATGTAGACCTTCGGAATTTCTCCACGAAGCTTAATAACTCCAGGTGGGGCTGGATCACGTCGATCAAGCCAGTTGTGCAGTTCAATTAACCACTCATCAGGATAAGGAAACGAATACTTTGGGCCGAAATACCAAACAACATGCCAGCGGCTGCGCACCCACAACCAGTACAAGAAAATCAGAGCCCACAACGTGATCCAGACTATCGCGAGGATTTGTTCTGAGCGCTTCCGCGCTGAAAGAACGAGTGGGCCGGTTTGCGCGCCACACCAGGCGGCCACCCCTAACCCAAGCATCACTGGCCAGAAGACAAATTCGACCTGTGCAAGTACACCCAAGTAGTACAGGAGCTTCCAATTCAACGCCGCTAACGCAGCGATCACCATCGCGAACAGTAGCGTGCGCAGGCTGAACCGCCAACTGTGCGAAGGTTGCAATTCGATCACAGCAATGTTAGCGCTCGTTGTCCATAGTCAATGTGAAGTATTCGGCCGGATAACAGCCCCGTGCCAAGTAGCGGGATTCTGCCGTCGTTTGCGATGACTTGCAGTGGTTGAATCTTGCTAAACCATTCCAGGTAACACAAAAAAGTCTCCAGGACGACCTTTTGTCCGTCGGCCAAAATGGCCTCGGTTTGGACGAGCGACTCCAATTCAAGTCGCTGAATCAACTCTCGGGAGAACACTAGGTGCCCGTCGAATGCCGTGTCAATGCATGTGACTACGTTTTCCGGCGCAGCGTTCGGGGTTTTCCGAACTCCGATTTCCAACAGCGCACGGTTCTGATCGTCGACGGTTCCGATCACTGCGAACAGGCTCCCAAATGAAAGGCCGCCTCGTGTCCAATTCGGATCACAAAACTCTGGCGGTCGGGAAACGCCCGCTTCGCGGCCAGCGCGGCGTCGATGAACGCGTCGCCTAAGTAGCACGATTCGGAAACGGGTTCAATCGCCACAAAGCGGTTGCGATCGGATTGTTCGAAACCGGACTTCCACTTGAGTTCGTATAGCCGGTGAGCTTGTTCCGCGAGTGTCATGCGATACTCTCCCCATGTTAGAAGTTCTCACTTCTCATCATGAGTTTACCGCGATTCACAGCAAGAAACTACGCGCGGCTGGCCGTCTTCAGGATAGTCGTCGTTTGCTCCGCAAACGATGAATCGAGGCTGAAAGCCGGAAGATTGCCAGAACAAGCGTTCAGCGAGATCTGGCTTTGGCGAGCAATGCAAAGCCTTTGATTCATATCTCAACGTCAACTTGCCGAAGCCGGAACACGCGGGGCTCGTTCCTCCGCGTATGGCGATTTCACTCGCATTCATCGATCGCAGAGCGATCGACGACTAACTACGCGCGGCTCGCCGTCTTCGCCACATGAATCTGCGCACGGGCTTGAGCGACCTGTCGGTCGCGAATGGCGAGAAGTTCCGGCGTGTTCACCGGCTTTTTCATCGCCGACATGAGTTGAGCCTGCGCGACGGCGATGTCGAGCTTGCTGGCCAGAACGGCCTTATTGGTGAGGACCGAGACCACGTCATCGACGACCTGCACGAAGCCGCCGTCGATGTAATAGTGCAGCGTCTTCGCCGCGGTCTTGATCCGTAGTTCGCCGTAGCCCAGCCGGCCGATGAGCGGGCTGTGCAGCGGCGCGATGCCGATCTCGCCGTCATACAACGGCAGCGCGACGAACTCCGCCTCTTGTTCGAGGACGGTCGCTTCGGGAGTGACGACAACAACGTGCAGAAGCTTGGCCATGACTACTTCTTCGCTGCTTTCTTGGCTTGCTCTTTGGCTTGTTCTTCGGCCTGTTCGATCGGACCGACGTACATAAACGCATCTTCCGGCAGGTGATCCCACTTGCCCGAGCAGAGCTCGTCGAAGCTGCGAATCGTGTCGGCGATGCTCGTGTATTCACCGGCTTTGCCCGTGAAGACTTCGGCCACAAAGAACGGCTGCGACAGGAAGCGTTCGATGCGGCGAGCGCGATGCACGACCAGTTTGTCTTCTTCGCTAAATTCATCAACGCCGAGAATCGCGATGATGTCTTGCAGTTCGCGGTACCGTTGCAGGGTCGTTTGCACGCGGCGAGCGACGGCGTAGTGCTTTTCGCCCACGACTTGCGGATCGAGAATTCGGCTCGACGAAGCGAGCGGATCCACCGCAGGATAAATGCCCTTTTCCGAGATCGAACGTTCGAGATAAAGGAACGCATCGAGCTGACCGAACGCGGTGGCAGGAGCGGGATCGGTCGGATCGTCGGCGGGCACGTACACGGCTTGCACCGACGTGATGGCGCCCTTCTTGGTCGAAGCGATTCGTTCTTGCAACGCACCCATTTCCGTAGCCAGGGTCGGTTGGTAACCCACCGCCGACGGCATACGGCCAAGGAGCGCGGACACTTCCGAACCGGCTTGCGAGAAGCGGAAAATGTTATCGACGAACAGCAGCGTGTCTTTACCGGTCGAATCGCGGAAGTACTCGGCCATGGTCAGAGCCGACAGCGCGACGCGAAGACGGGCACCTGGTGGTTCGTTCATCTGACCGAACACCATGCACGTTTGTTCGATAACCTTGCGGCCGGTTGAACCGATTTCGGTTTCTTGCATTTCGAGCCAGAGGTCGGTTCCTTCGCGGGTTCGTTCACCCACGCCAGCGAACACCGAGTAACCACCGTGCTTGCTGGCGATACGAGCGATGAGTTCGGTGAGAATAACCGTCTTACCTAGACCGGCACCGCCGAACAAACCGTCTTTACCACCGCGGACGAACGGCGTGAGGAGATCGATAACCTTGATACCCGTCTCGAAGAGCTCGGTGCTCGACGACAAGTCTTCGAGCTTCGGCGGTTCGCGATGGATCGACCAGTGTTCTTTCACATTCACCGGGCCGCGGCCATCGATCGGTTTGCCCAGCAGGTTGAACACGCGGCCGAGCGTCCCTTCACCGACGGGCACCTTTACTGGGGCGCCGGTGTCGATGACTTCCATGCCGCGGTACAAACCTTCCGTGCTGCCGAGGGCGACGCAGCGAACACGACCGCCGCCGATCTGCTGTTGGATTTCGCCGGTGATGTCAATGTCCAAGCCCTTGTGCTTGGAAGTGACGGTGACGGCGTTGAAAATCGCCGGCATTTGGTCTTCGGGAAATTCGACATCAAACGTAGCACCGATGACTTGCGTAATCTTGCCGACGTTGGTGGTGGTTGCAGTTGCCATTGATTGAACTCTAATAATTGCGAGTTAGTTGAATTGATTGTTTTGTTGTAAGGATCGAAGCGACTATTTATTAAGAGCTTCGACGCCGCCGATGATTTCCATGATTTCGCCCGTGATCTGCGATTGGCGGGCGCGGTTGTACGTGGTCGACAGCGACTTGATCATGTCCGATGCGTTTTCGGTGGCGCTCTTCATAGCG
>JAIOQJ010000171.1 GCA_021413475.1 Planctomycetota bacterium
CGCCAGGCTGGCTGCCGCTTCAGCAACTGGACGACAAGCCGACCTGGAGCGATGTCCGCAAGATCGAGGACAAGATCCATTTGTATTTGCCGCCCGGCGTGGAAAACTGCCGCGGCATCTTCGTTTGCTACGTGTTCCACAGCCAGGACCCGCGTGAACTCGCCCGCTTGTGGAGGTTCGCCCTGGTGACCATTCCCTGGCCGTTTGAATACGATCTCGGTCACAACGACAAGCGCAACGGCCGGTACAAGCTTGGTCATCCCATCGGCAACATGGGCTTCTTGCTCGACTACCTGGATGCCGCGGCTGCGCTGACCAAGCATCCCGAACTCGCGGTAGCGCCCATCGTCGGTTGGTTGGGGCAGAACGGTTCGCACCTCTGCAACGATCTGTGGAAACGAGCGCCCGACCGCATCATCGGGTGGACCGATTCGTTCCCGAACACGTTAGCGAAGTACCCCGAGTTGACAAAAAATGTCCCCTTTGCGCTGGCCTGGGAATTTACGCTGCAGGAGGCCAAAGAACGTCAGGCCGAAAGCAACAAGAAGTTGGCCGATGTGAAGGAAAAGCTGACCCCGGCGCCGGATCTCGTGTGCCGTGCCAACACCTACGGTTTTTTACATGGGATTTATTCGAAGTGGACCTTTTTCATGCTCTTTCTCGACCGCCTCATCAGCTTGCGACTTCCCGAGACGCCGCCCCCGCCTGGTCAGCCAACGAAGCTACGGCCCATCGAACGCGAGAAAGGCTTTGTCGGCGACTACAACGCGATTGGCGAATGGAACCCCGTGGCGCCGTTCGCGGAGGCGAAGGGCATGGTCGCGCCAGTCTGGCTTCCTGATGCCTACTGCGCCTGGGGCTGGCGCGCGTACCACACGGCGAAACCCGACATCAAGCTCACCGCTCCGGTTGTCGAATATCGTGGAAAGGGCGAGCGCAAAGACTGCGGTCTCGGCTTCGGCAATGTCATCAAGTCGGGCACGCCGCTCACGTTTACGGCGGAAGCAGCCGGCGCCTATTCGAAGATCGAGTTTCGTTCCGGGGACAAGGTCCTTGGAGTTGCGGAGAAGGCCCCCTACCGCCTGGAGGGCGTCAAGCTAGAGCGGGGGTTACACGCTCTCTTCGCCGTGGGCGCTGCGGAGTCGGGTAAGCGCACGGCGAGTCGAGCAGCCTTCCTGGTTGTCGACTGATCGCGGCCGAACGCTTTGCAAATTCGAGAACTTGTTGGCCCGTGGCCGGCGCTACCTTTGGTTCGGCCATTTGTTTGCTAGAAAAGGTTGCTATGATAAATCTCGTCACCGGCCCGCGAACTTCCATGTGCGATGGCCTGCATCGGCGTGACTTTTTTCGAGTTGGCGCTCTCGGTCTTGGCGGACTCACGCTCACCGATCGCCTGCAAGCGTCCGCCGGAGAGAAACTCACCGGCAGCTACGTGAAGGACAAAGCCGTCGTGCTGCTGTTTCTCGCGGGTGGTCCAAGTCAGTACGAGACCTTCGACCCGAAACCGGATGGTCCCGAGGGTTGCACCAGCATCGCGGGGCACTTGCCGACGGTGCTCTCTGGCGTTCGCTTCGCTTCATACCTGCCAAAACTTGCGAAGCTTGCCGATCGGCTCAGCATCGTTCGTTCTTTTCAGACGAAACATTCCGAACACAATGGCGCTCACAAACAGATTCTGACGGCCGATCTTACCGTACAAGACGGAAAGCCGATCACCGAGCCGGGTTTGGGGGCGGTCTATGCGCGGGCGGCTGGCGTGCTTAATCCGCTCACCGGCATTCCACGCCATGCTTTGATCCCGCCCACAACGCGGTATCCCGGTGCGGGTAACGGTTTCGCCGGATCTTTCGAGTCGGTTGTCGAGGGGTTGCAGCCCGCGCATTTGGGGCCGGCCTTTGCGCCATTCGAGGCGCAGGCACCCATGGCCGGCGGTGCCACCGATGGGAAGAAAAAGAAGAAGGGCGAAGGCGAAGCGCCCAATCCATTCCTGGACGCGCTCGAACCGCGATTGACCGGCACCGAACTCGATGCGCGAATGGATCTGCTCGGCCAGATCGATCAACTCGGTCGTATGGTAGACAGCGGATCGGTGGATAAACTCGGCGTGTTTCGTCGGCAGGCGTTGGATCTGCTGCGCAGCGGTGCGGTACGGAAAGCGTTTGACTTGAAACTCGAAGATCCCACGACGCTCAAGGCGTACGACACTGAACACTTCCGAAACTGGAACTGTGACGATAATTCAAAGTTCATCCGATCATCCCCCTCGATCGGTTTCTCGCTCGGCCGGCAGTTGTTGCTTGCGCGTCGACTTTGCGAGGCCGGCTGCGGGTTCGTCACCGTGGTGAACGCGAACTGGGATTTTCACGCCCGCAAGGGCATTCCCAACATTCCGGAAGGGATGGGCGTCTTCGGCCCGCCGCTCGATCATGCCGTAAGCGCCTTTCTCGAAGACATTCGCCAGCGGGGTCTGGAAGATAAGATTCTGCTGGTCATTACCGGCGAGTTTGGCCGTTCCGGGCTCGACAAGAACGCCGGCAGACACCATCACCCAAAAATCTGCCCGCTGGTTTTCGCTGGCGGCGGCTTGAAGCACGGCCAAGTCGTCGGCCAATCCGACAAACGCGGCAGCCAACCGGCTACTGAGCCCATCACCATCAATGATCTCCACGCGACCATCCTCCACTACCTCTTCGATGTGAGTCGCATGCGTCTTGATGTGGGGTTGCCGCAAAGGATTCAGGATCGTGTCCAACGCGGCACGCCGATTCGTGAATTGTTTGGATCGGCAGTCTCCGTACGCAACGTTCCGAATAGGGCGTCGAACCCGACGACGACACAAGCTGGAGGCAAACGATGACCGGCATCTTCTTGAATTCCTTCGCGATGGTTGCCGGCACCGCCCTCGTTTTGCCCTTATCCGCCGCTGCGGACGAGGCACGGCAAAAGAAGGCGGCGGCTTTCGTGCAAGCCCATTGTGTGAAGTGTCACGGACCCGCCAAACAGGCGGGGGATGTGCGCCTCGACAATTTATCTACCGACTTCGCCAAGGATCGCGAGCGCTGGCTCGCGGTGCGCGATCAAATACGCGACGGACTAATGCCGCCCGCGAAGGAACCTCGCCCGAGCGCCGATGAAGCCAAAGCGATTGTGCTTGGAGTAACTTCGTCAGCCGGAATTGAACCGGGCCGGTTGCCAAATCAAGGCAATCTCATTCCACACGAGCTTTTGTTTGGCAAATCGGCCGCGCCAGCCGAGCTGCCTTATGCCCGCGTATGGCGCCTCAATCCCGAAGGGTACATGGGCTTCGTTCGCGATGTGTTTCGCGGGCGGGCCGACGGCATCGTCCAGCCGTTTACCGTAATCCCGGAACGCGGCATCAAGGATTTTGCCGGCTTGTATTCGATCGACGAACCAACAACGGACATTTTGATTCGCAATGCCGAGACGATCGTGGCGGCCCAAACGGCGCACACCATCAAAGATGGCAAGATGAGCGGTAAAAACGACACCGTTGGCGAGTTCGTCAAGCTCATGGATCCGTTCGTTCCGCCGACTCGTCAACAACTTGAAGCCGCAATTCAGTTGCAATTTCGCTTGGCCATTGGCCGACCCGCGAATGCCAACCAAGTTACGCGTCTGCTCAATCTTTACGAGAAATGCGCCAAGGTCGACGACACCCCGAATGCGGTCAAGACAATGCTTCAAGCGGTGTTGCTTTGTACCGATGCGATGTACCGCAGCGAACTTGGTTTGGGCAACGCCGATCGGAACGGGGGGCGCCGTCTTGACCCCCTCGAACTGGCGCGAGCCGTGAGTTTGGCTTTGGGCGATCGACGGGAAGCATCGATCATGCAGGCGGCACAAAAGGGCGAATTGAACACGAAGGAGCAAGTTGCCGAGCATGTTCGCCGCATGCTCAACGATCCGAAAATCGAGAAGCCCCGCCTCTTGAAATTCTTCCGCGAATACTTCGAGTACCACAAGGCAACCGACGTTTTTAAGGACAGGCCCGCGGACAAGATCAGACACATTCCGTCAGTCCTGGTCGGCGATACGGACCGGCTCGTTCAGAGCATTCTGGCTGACGACAAGGATGTATTCCGCCAACTCCTCACAACGCCCATGGCTTTCGTCAACACCACGACAAAAACGAATAAGCAGACTCGGATGCAGGAACTTGTCCCGGTCGACATCGTGCCGAAGCAGGATCCCAAGCGGCCTCCCGAATGGCTCGGCGGCGTCGACGCTGTTTACGGCTTCAAAGCATGGCCGAATCGTCAGCCGGTGGAACTGCCCAAGGAAACTCGCCTTGGCATTCTGATGCAGCCAAGCTGGCTTGTGGCGTTCAGCACCAACTTCGATAACGACCCCGTTCGACGCGGGCGGTGGGTACGCGAACGGTTGCTTGGCGGCACGGTGCCCGACTTGCCCATTGGAGTTGTTGCCCAGGTGCCCGACGACCCGCATCGCACGTTTCGCGATCGATTGACGGTGACGCGCGCCACGAGTTGTTGGAAATGCCACCAGCACATGGATGAGCTCGGCCTGCCGTTCGAAAACTTTGATCACTATGGCCGATTTCGCACGAGCGAGACTGTCCGCGATGCCGCCGCCACGGAGAAGAACGTGGACAAAAAAGGGAAATCGCTCGGACCCGTGAATCGTGAAGCGGAATTGGTCATTTCCGGTCGGATTGATGACAGCGGCGATGCGACACTCGATGGGATCGTGAAGGACCCTCGTGAGATGGTCCGCAAACTTGCCGACTCCGACCGTGTGCGGCAAGTGTTTATCCGCCACGTGTTTCGTTACTTCCTCGGACGTAACGAATCCCTTAGCGACGCGCGCACTTTGCAGGCCGCGGACAAAGCCTATTTAGAAAGCGGCGGCAGCTTCAACGCTCTGCTTGTATCGCTGCTGACTTCTGATTCGTTCTTACTTCGCGCGGACGCCGCGAATTCGCAAACGCAACCTTTCACGGGAAAAGAGACAAAGTGAGTGCCAAAACGACACGCCGCGACATGATGAAAACGATCTCCCTCGGCGTGGGAGCGACGCTCTTGTCGCCGATCCTCGATCAGTTGGCGGCTCACGCAGCCGGCGACGAGCGACGAGCGATCCGCAAACGCGTCATCTTCGTGATGCAGAGCAACGGCATGAGTCCCAATCATCTGTTGCCGTCGGGACTCAAACCCGCGCCGAACGGTCGCTGGACAAACGACACGCTTGAAGAAGTGAGCTTGAAAGATCGGACGCTTCACAAGGCGATCGAAGCGTTTGCTCCGTTTCAGGAACGCATCGCGCTGGTTCAAGGGCTCTCGGGCCGAATCGCGCTGAGCGATCACTCGACCAATCATGGAGCCCTCGGCTGCTATCCGGCCAGCAAAGGACCGATGGCGCAGACCATTGATTCCGCCGTAAGCGACGCTCTTCCGGGCACATTCCCGCACGTCGCCATTGGTTACGGTGGGAGCACTGACGTGATGAATTACAGCTACTCCGCGTCGGGACCAGGCAAGAGCATTCCGATTATTTGTTCGCCCGATCTGGCGTTCAAATCGATTTTTGGCAGCGTCGCCGAGGGGGCCGGTCGAAAGGCGTTCGATCGTCGCACGAATCTGCTCGATTTCATGGCGGACGATGTCAAGCGATCTCGGGCCACCCTAGTCGGCGAAGAGAAACAGAAATTCGACCGTTACCTCGAAGCCTTCGAATCGCTAGGCAACCGGCAGCGTGAACTTCTCGCCAAGGCGGATGATCTCAAGAAGAACGCCCCGAAACTGGGCGACAAACTCACGACCTCGACATCCAGCCTTATCCTCGAGGCCCAGTTCGAAATTGCCACGGCCACGCTCCTGGCGGGCGTTACGAATGTCGTGACTCTCATTTCGGGCGGCGGAGGCCAGCGCTTCGGCAGCTACCCGGAGTTCGGCATCCCCGACTTGCACGGCGTTGGGCATGGGGCGGCTTACGGTCGAACATCGTCGGAGGATTGCCACGTCGAACTCCGCCAGTTTCACACGAAGTTGATCGCCGGGCTCGTCAAGAAGCTCGCAAGCGTCAAGGAAGGCGATGGCACGATGCTCGATCAGTCCCTCATCGTGTACCTGAGCGATTCGGGCGAAGGACACCACCCGAACCTGCGCGAGTGGCCGGTGGTCCTGATCGGCAACCTTGGTGGAAAGCTGAAAACCAACGGGCGTTACTTGCGACTGCCCCAATACGGGGCAAAGAATCATCGCACGATGGCCAACCTCTACTGCACGTTGCTGCACGCCGTTGGCAAGCCGCGCGACAAATTCGGCATCGCCGACCCGGCCCTAAAGGACATCGATCAAACGGGGCCGCTCGCGGAATTGCTGGCGTGAGCCTTTGCTGATGAGCGGCACGGCACATCCAATGGTTGCTAAAAACGCGGAGGCATCGTCATGACGGTCTGGTTGGTTTGTTGGACATTGCGGCGCCTTTCTTCGTAGCGGTTGCCGTCAATGCTCCAGAACAGTCCGAATCTCTCACGCCGCTTCCGCCAGACGAAATGCTGCCAGGCTGCCGATTGACTGTACCACGACCAGTCAATGTTCTCCTGCCATTTCGCGATCCACAGCCAGACCACCAGGGTGATGATAACGAAGGCGGCCAGACGGCCGAATCTGGTTGGATTGCTCGGCGACGAAGAGCCATTCTTCGACGATGGGTTTATAGCGGCATTTCCTTCGGCATAGTATTCGACACTCACCGCGATCCAGGTTGTTCCATCGGGAATGCATACGCGCATACGGCGCCCCGTCCACCAAGCAGGACGAGCTGGCTGTCGGGAATAAGTTTGAATACTTCGACATCCCATGGTGCGATGAACTCACACAACCGTCGTGGCGCACAGACGGCAGAAAGCGCAAAGACTTCGAGAAACCGCTCGCCAGTGAGCACTATCGCCATTCGCCCGTCGTCAGATAACTCACAGGCCATCTTGTCGGCACCGATCTTGTGATGAGTACCCGCTTCGTCCTCTGGGTGATCGAACTGCTACAAGTCGCCGTGCTGATCGATGGCGAGGTCGCGCAGTCCGTCCGCACTGATCGCGAGATCATTCAATAAGTGACCATCGCCGGCTTCAAGGTTGCGCGGCTTGGTGCCACCCTCGATGGGCAGTTAGCGTATTCCCGTGCGGGTCCACAACACCGGAGATTCGATCAGCTTTGTGAAGCCGAATAGCACCCGGCACAACCCGTTGGCGGGGGCAATATGGCAGACGTCGATCTTGGGAAACTCGAAACTCTCAAGCTCACGCCACGGCATGGTTTTGCAAAGGCGCACCGACGCCCCGCCGGCCCCCGGACGTTTAATGGCGAAAACGACGTGGCCTCCATCCGGCGAAATTGCAACCTCGCCGAGCGAGCGAAAGATCTCGAAATGAGCATCGCCGGGCCACACCTTGTGGATGCGCACGCCGACCCGTTCGCGGAAAAAGATCTCGTTGCTCGAGAAGACCGCGTTAACCGTGATGAGATTGCAGTTTGGAAAAAGACGCAGGCTCCCTTAGGCGAGGGAGCGACTGAGAGTGAGTGCACTTGCCAATTTCGGTTGCCTTCCGAGATGAAAAAACACGTTCCAGTTTCGTCCACACCAGCAAAAGCGCGGGAGTCTGCCGTCCAATGCAGAGCGTGCATGCGTCCATGGGCCGGTAGCCGGTGCGGAGCGAGTGCTGCCTCGGCCGGTTGCAGCGCGACGAGGCTGATGCCGCCGATGTATTCACGCACGATAACTTGATCGGAATGGGGCAGCGCGCTCGCGGCCGTCAACGCCTGTTGATCGATATGTTGGTTGCGTACGTCGGCGCCGGTTACGGCGTTGCAGGTCCAGAGCGTTCCGTCCGGCAAAGCAGCTAGCAATCGCAGGACAGATGAGCAATCCGCCAGGCTCAGATGTCGGGCCGGCGCCGGCAGGCGGGCACTCCAACGATTGCGGCCGCTGCTAACGATCCTCCGACCTCCGTTCTCTGCTTACCGATCTCTGCCAAGTGCTGCGCGAGAAATTCCCGCTCGCCGACGAATTGCCGGCCGACGTCCGTTCGCTTGAACAAGAACTTTGCGAGCAACTCAAGCATGCCACGGTCGAGCGGCCGATTTATGTCTTCCTGGATGCGCTCCATCAACTTGATTTGGCCGATTATGCGCATTCCCAGTGGTGGATTCGGTCCTCGCCCTTGCCGCCGCACGCCAAGCTCGTCGTTTCATGCTTGTCCGATCCTGACGACGATATGGCAGGCCGCCCGTACGCTGTCCTCAAATTGCGAGGTCTCCTGACCGATGCGAATTCTGTCGGCATCAACGAGTTGACACCAGACGAGGCTGGTGCTAGTGCGCTTTTGCAGCGTTGGTTCAAGCAGGCTGGACGCCAATTGAATGATGTCCAAGCAAGCAGCAGTCGATCGAGTGATGCTTCGCGGGACTACCGCCTCTCGTCAGCCGCTGTGTCTCAAGATCCTGTTCGAGGAAGCCCGGCTCTGGCGTTCGTTCGACCCACCCAAAGAACCAGCGGCCACGGTGCCGGGACTACTCGATTCGCTCTTCGACCGTTTATGTGGTCCGGCGGCGCACGGGCCGCTGGTCGAACCAGCTCTGGGTCATCTCGTCTCGCAACGGTCAAGCGGAGAAAGAATTGCTGGAGGTAATGTTCCGCGATCCGGACTACTAGCAGAAGCTGCTCGTCGCCGCGCAGCATGTATTGCCGCTGCATGCCAAACGAATCCCCATCGCCGTCTGGTCGGGGCTGCGCTTCGACCTGTCGCCCTATCTCGCCGACCGGGGCGCGCCCGGCGGCACGGTGTCAAACGTCTACCATCGCCAGGTTGGCAACTTCAGTCGCCAGCGTTTTGTTGGAAATTCCATCACGCGCTACTGGCGGCACCGTCGACTGGCACATTATTTCACGCGACTCGATTGGCGCTTGAAACCGAGCAGCGAAGCAAGTGCGAACCAATCATCTCTCCTTTTTGGCAGACCGAACGTTCGCAAGGTTACGGAGCTCCGCGAGCAGTTACTCGCCATCGCCCGCGAAGCGGAGGCGGCCGACAATCGCGCCAAGACGGAGATGGCTTTCCCCGGCAGGTCGAGGGCGAATTCCGGATGCTTCAACGCACACGCGGATACAGCTTCATTCTCCGCAGACAACGCCTCGAACATCTGCACCGGAGGAACCTGCCATCTCTCTATTACCGTTTGCGCCATCTGGAGCGAAACAATGCAAACTCTAAGCACTTGAGCGGCCCCGGATGCGCCCACGTCGGCGGAGGTTGGTGCCGACGTGGGTCACATCCTCCGATCGCTTGCCTCTCCCGCAAGCGACCGGATTGGGGGCAACGGGGCTTGCACGATTGTGTACTCCGAATTGGACGCCGATCACGGGAGTACGACGACTTCTCCATCATCCTTTGTCCCCAGGCGGCGCAAAACGTCCGAGTTGGTACTATTGGAAATCGAACGGACGCTTCCGTCACAAAAGACAAAGTTACAGACTCCTGGATGATAGCTGCCGAAGATGCGTTGCCAGCGGGCCTGCCCGCTCGTCTTGTCGTTCGGTCCTTTGGCTAGATCGAAGTTGTAAGCGTTGGGTCCCGTGCCAATGACGCGAGCCGCCGTTCGATGATGCTCTCCGTCGTAGATGCTGCCGTCGCCGATGTCTTTGGTATTCATCGTGTCGCGGGGGACGTGCCGTTCGCCGATGAGCAACGTGTTGCTGGTGCCATCCGTAATATCCGAATACCGGACTCGCGGCCGCCAACTGACCACCCTTTTTTGGACGATAGTCGCTTCAGCGGTCACCATGGTACCGTTGGCACCTCCGTTGACGGGATCGCCATCGTCGAGATCGCCGTTGTAGCCCGCACGCGAGCCGCCGCAGCCCGCATAGTCGCCGGTTGACCCGGTGGGGGAATGATTGGTAATGGTGGGATCGCTAAGGCTGGGCGGCTTTCGTCTCGTGGGGCAGAAGAAGATATTGACGCATGATTGCTGGGCGTCCTCTGGTTGATCCTGGTAGCGTACGGCCATGTCGAAGCGATTGGCCAGGTTCTTTTGCTCGAGATACGGAAGCAACTGCATCGGCCACGTCGCGTATTTATTGGAGATTCGACTAGGCGGAAGACCGCCCCAATCCGCGTGAAAAGTAGCCGCCGCCGTGCCGATCTGCTTGAGATTGTTCA
>JAIOQJ010000420.1 GCA_021413475.1 Planctomycetota bacterium
TGACCGATTCAAGGAGTGCCAGGACAAGGGACTGCCCGCGATTCCGACCGGCGAACTCGTCACCTTCTTCGGCCAGGCCGCGGAGGCGCTCGACTATTTGCAGAGCCAGCATGTCTCGCATCGCGACATCAAACCGCAAAACTTGCTGAGCCTGCAAGGGTTCGCGAAGGTGGCCGACTTCGGGCTCGCTCGCGGCCAGGACGAGAAGCTCGAAGAAGCCTCCGTCGTATGTGGCACGCCTTATTACATGGCACCCGAAGTGTGGATGCAGCAAATCAGCAGCCAGAGCGACCAGTACGGCCTGGCCGCGACGTATGCTCACATGCGGATTGGAAAGCCTCTGTTTACTGGGACTTTTCACGAGATCTTCATGCACCATATCGGCAGCGTGCCGGACCTCGACTCGCTGCCGCCGGCCGAACGGGCGGTCTTGCTCCAAGCGCTCGACAAGAAACCCGATCAACGATTCCCTTCGTGCGTTGCTTTCGCCCAGGCGCTCAAAGAGGCGACGACGCCCATCGGTGCGGTGGTCGTTCCGGACCGGCGGAGGTTTTTGAAGATCGCGGCCATTCCCGCTATTCTCGCCTTGGCGACCGCCGGGTATTTGATCGCCAACAAAGGGTCCAAGGACGACAAGCCTTCGAACCCAGCGCCGCCTCCCGAGCCAAAGGTGAGCTGGCAGCCGAAAGGCTGGGAGCCAGAAAATGAAGATGACATCGTAACGGATCGAAACACGCGCCGCTTTTACCGCCGACTGGTTCGCGACGTGGGTGGACAGAAGGTCACGATGGTCGTGGTGCCTAGAACGGGCTCGACTGACCCGAAGACGTTCTACATGATGGAGAACAAGGTCTGGAACGATTTGTATGCGGTATTCGCGGCGAGCGAGCAATCGGGAATTCTGTTCAAGCGTTATTCGAGCCCGCAAGTGGGACTTGAGAAGATGGTGTCGGGAGAACAGCTATGGCGACGAGGGGCGTTATCCGAAAGCCATCCGGATCCCGAAATGGCACCGTATTTTGGGGTTGAGGGTGCCAAGGGTCGCCTGCCGGTCTTTCGGATCACGGTCACGGAGGCTCACTGTTTCGCCGAGTGGATGGATGGCCGCTTGCCCCGACGCAAACAATGGCTAAAAGCGGCCGGTCAAGGCGAAGACACTCGCGTCGGCCCGTTCACGGGAGCGGCCACGGACACCAACGGGTTGGCCATCAATTTACGAAACGGACCATGGCCCGTTGAACAGGGCAACCGCGATGTCAGCATCCACGGCTGCCGCCAAATGGCCACCAATGGCGAGGAGTGGACACGCGACCTTCAGGGCGAAACCACGGTGATCCCGCTGGATCGCAAACTCTCATCGCAGCGAGTACACTTGCTCAGCCAAAGTTACCTATCGGCCGAGCCGCTCACGTTCGAGGCAATGGCCATTCCGCGCCTGAAGGATTGCACCGAAAACAGCGTTGAAGTGACGTTTCGGGTGGTGTTGGAGGAGTGAAAGTGAATTTTGGATTTAGCACCGGATGGGGCGGCGTAATGTAGCCCCGGTCGAGGCTTTGCGAGGCCGGGGTTCCAAACCAGGGTTCGCTCCCCGCAACCCAGGGTTCGCAAAGCCTCACCCTGGGCTACATTCCACCGCCCCATCCGGGGCTCAAAGGCGGCGTCCTTCCTACCTAATCCCTCTACAGGTCCACCATGAACAAGACTCTCATCCTGCTAATCGCTCTCACCCTGGGCACCCCGCACATCGCGCAAGCGGCCGAGAAACTACCTGAGCCATTGCCGCATCAGCAGCAATTGCGAAAGTTCATGTCCACGCTCAAGGCGGAAGACTTCGAACCGATTCATAAAGATCTGAAGGTCGTCCCGTTCGAGGGAGACGCGGATGAATTGTTTCGCACCTATATTCTCGCGTTGCAACCGCCTTCGGTCGGACGAAAGCGAAATTACAGTTCCGTCATGATCAAGTCGTCCTTGTTCACGTTGGAAGCGATCGAAGGCCCGAAAGCCATCATGCGGCCGCCCGCTCATCCCGAGCCATTGGTTGACCTGTCGGCCTGGAACTATCCGGGCAATCCGTACTACGGATCGAAGCCGTTGCGGATGCGAGCGTTTGTCTTGGTGGCGCTCGACATGATCATGTTGGACGATCTGCTCGAAAAGGCCGACCCGGAGACGAAGCCGACCCAGAATCAACTCCTGGGTGCCGTCGCCCGGTTTGCCTATACTTATCCCGGAATTCGCGACGTGATCCCCGCGGATGTTCGCACCGCTTACATGACAGGCCTGAAACGACTCGTCCGCCGTGCCCTCGAACATGGCCCTAGCACGGCCGGTCCCAAGGGGACGGGAATGTATACCTGGGCGGCCCCGGCGCTTTTCTTGTCGGCCAAGATCCTCGACGATGCCGAGATCAGCAAGCAGGTGACCGCCTACACCCGCACAATCTTCACCGGCGATGGGTATTTCAAGGCCGCCGGCTACTTTCCAAATGGCGGCACGCTCGACAGTTTCAACGGCATCAGCACTTATTTCGCCGTGTGGGGGGCTCAGGCAACCGATGCGCCCTTTGCTCGCGAAGCCATCGCCAAGGTCTACAATTTGCGGTCGCATCTGACGCTGCCCGAACCGGACGGCGTTCTGGTCGGTCCCAGCCATATGGCTTCGCTGACATCCGCTGAGTCCGCGCACGAGCAGTGGAATTGGCCGATGCGAACCTGGGGAGCGGCACTGATTGCCGACGAAGCCGCTTGCCTGGCGAAAATGCCCACCGAGGCAGAGCTTCAAAATGCACCTGCGGCCGTGGTCGCGGAAATCAACATGCAAATTCGCGAACTATCTTGGGCTGCTGGCGGAATGGATCCATCACCCTGGAAATTCCAGCCGGCGGGAACGCTCGTCAACTTCGCGTATCAATATTACCCCAAGGGATACTACGCCCGCCGTCTTGCCCTGGAAAAGGCAGGTACGTTGGCCAAGTTGCCGGTACTTCGGGAAGGGAGCTACGTCCGCAATTTCAACGATGAATTTGTGGTTGCCAAGGCCCCTACGCACGCTGCCGTCATTCACACGGGACCAATCGCGGATCCCGCCAGTCAACGACCGGCCTACGGTTTCGGCGGAGGGGCCTTGTCCGCATTCTGGACTCGCGAAACCGGTTCGGTCATCCTCGGCCGCGGCGTCGGGGCCTTTTCGCCGCAGTACAAGAAGACGCTGGAGGAATGGCGATCGCTCCCCTCGCACGCGGTCACGGGAATCACCGCCGACGGCACGGTCTTCACTTCCGCTCACATCGTCAAGCCGACGACGACCATCAAGACCGACGACAAGGGTTACACCGTCACCGCCCAAGGCACCATTCCGGCATTTCGTCACGACCCCGCTCAAAAACTGTCGAGCAAGATTGAATACACGCGAAAGTTCGAACCCACGCCCGCCGGAATCCGCATCACGACATCGTTCAAGGATGACGGCAAGGACAAGATCGCGGAAGTTTACGAGGTTCTGCCCATTCACCTGCGCGATTCGGGTAGCCAACCCAAAGCAATTCTCACGTTGATCGAAATCGATTCGGATGGCAAATGGATCCCCGCGACCGAGGCCTTTGCCGACAAAGTGAGCAAGGTTCGCTTGACTCGTTTCGGAGTGTCGGTCGTTATCACGTTCGACCGCCCGTGCCGCGTTAAGCTGGCACCCCCGTGGTCCGACACTTACCAAACGCGCTCGGCCTGCCGGAATTTGTTGATCGACATGCTGCAACCGGGAGACACTCGAACAATTTCCTACCGGATCGAGGCCTCGGTGCCGTGAGGTGAAAAAGACCGTTGTTCGTAATGACCCGCTTGAGCGGGTCCGGGGGGTTCAGACCCGCTCAAGCGGGTCACTACGAACGAAAAACCTCGTCGGCACATTGCCAGATTGCTAACTTGATCGACCTCTGATCCGTGTTTTCCGTGTTACTTAACCTCTAAATCTTCGCGGCCTGGGCAAAATAAGCAAGAACTGAGCCACAGAGGACACGGAGAAAGCAGGAACTTTTCAGATTTTTTCTCGGTGATCTCTGTGTCCTCTGTGGCTCAGTTCTTGCTTTGATTGCGGATCATCCGGGCCCGGAAATCAGTAGTTGAGTTTTACCACTTGCGGCCTGGCGGCGTCAGGTGGTTCACGAGCCATGCTCGTTTCTTGCCCGGACGCCTATCGCGATGACTCCGTGGGTCATTTCTTCAACCACTCCTCCCAATCACTCAGATTGTTGCCCAGGCGAGCACCGAACGTGTTTTCGAGCAGTAGAGTCAGGTGAGCGGCCAAGACGGGTGGGAGCTTCTCACGCCGGTCGAATAGGTTCCGTACAAGGGTGGGACTACGCTGCATTTGGGTTGCCCATACAAAGGGTGATTGCTCCGCCGTGCTGAGCCGATCAAGGCGTTGAACCAAGGCATCGACAAGGCTCGGGTCGGCCCGCCGAGCGGCTACCGCATAGAGCAGGGCATCGTTTTTATTGAGTGCGAGCCGCTGATATTCGCGGAAGGCGGCGTCATTCTTGCTAATGGCGTCGGCCCAGTCTGCCAGTTCGGCGGGCGGGGCGGCCACTGCTTCGTCGACCGTTCGGCCGGCATCGGTGCGGCCGAGAAGTTCGATCGCCCGTTGTCGCACTCGCCAGTCGAGATCAACCATCCCCGCGTCGATCGCGGCCAACACGAGATCTTTCGCCTGCTCGGGATTCGCTCGCCAGATTCCCGCGGCGCGGACGGCCATTCCGCGTACCCAGCCCTGCTTGTGCCCAAGCAGAACGCGGCAAAGTGACGGTACTTCGGGGTGCCCCAATCGCGCCAGCGCGATCAACTGGTCGCCCAGGACATGGGCGTCTTTCTCTTTTCGTAGAGCGGCGACAATCGAATCGGCCGCAGTCGGCTCGCCGCGACGCCCCAGGGCTTCAGCGGCAGCGCGGCGAACTTCCCAATGGTTGTGTGTCAGCAGCCCAACCAACTTGTCGTTGAACATCCAATCCGCATGGAAGCCGGCAATCCAGGCCCCGGCGGCGAGCGTGGCCGCGTCGGTGCTGGCGAGTTGCTTCTCCGTCCGCTGCCGCATGTCGGCGAGGCGAGGATCGGCCGGTGCCGGCTTGCGGCGCACCAACACCATTTGTTCCTGGGCCAGTTCTGGAAGGGTGAACCAAACACGGCCATCGCGATATTCGAACGGCAACGCTTCAAGCCGGCCGCCGTTGAACGTCTCGACGCTGTGCGGCTTCGACGACTCTTTCAGGCCAATCTGCAACTTCGTACGTGGCGTTGGCTGCATGTTGTACAGCATCACGACGGTCCCATCCGCACTGCTAAGCGGCGACGCCATGATGACGGGTTCGGACAGCACCAGCTCGCGATCCACCTTGGATTCGAGCAATGGCTTTGTCAGCAAGTCGCGGCCGGTGTCAGCCCAGATGGTGTGATAACCGGCGGGACGTACTTTCTTGGCCGTATAGGTCAGGCCGGCCCGGTGGCCGATGTAGACGATGCGGCCTTTGCCCAATTCCATTTCTAGCCAGGCGGGTGTGCCGTCGTCGTAGCGGGCGCGAAGGCGGGCCTTGGCTGCCTCAATCGATGCAGGCATCCCGGCAGGTGCGACGGTGTGCGACCGGAATTCCGCTTCGCCTTTCACCGCAGCAATGGAGGGCATCTTAGCGACCTTGCCGTCTTTGAATGTGCGCGTCAGACCGGCCGATTTGGCCAGGAAATCGTGCGGCTCGTTGTACTCGTTGTGGGTGAGTGAGTCAGCACAGGTCCAGAGCAGGCCGCCACTATTCACCCAATCCTTGATCTTGTCCTGCGTGGCCGTACGGATGCGGGGTTCAAGAACATACAGGGCATCGTAGTGCTTGAGCGCACCCGACTCCACTTGCTCCTCGGTGACCAGTTCCGGTTGGAAGTACTCGTGCGACAGGGCCAGGAAGGTGGCACGCTTGTCGGCGAAACTACTCTGCGGGTTCCAGTACTCGTTCGACATGGAATAGAGCATGGCCACGCGGCTCGGCCGCATCCGCGACGAGGCCAGCACATCATCAACTTGGGCGGCCCGGTTCGCGGTCCGATGGACGGCGACATAAGAACCGGGATCCTCCGACCAGTAGCCCTCGGTCACGGCATACGAGGGGCCATAGTTGAAATAGCTGACGTGCCGCACCTGGTTGGCCAGCATCGTGTAGCCGCGGAACGTGGACGGCCAGACGCAGTGCATCATGGGATAGTTCAACGGCTCCTGGCCGTAACGCCTCGCCCCGGAGTTATAAGGCGCGACGGAGAAAGCGACCGCTTGATGACTATCCCAGAACCAACTGCCAAGCGACATCCAATCACTGATGCCAGGCTGCACCGCGGGTTCGGCGGCGAGGCGGAACATGTCAAGCGGCAGAGCGCTTGGGAAGTAGAGCGAATGACCGCTCAGCGCGACGAAGCCACGCATTTTCGGGTTGGCGGCATGGCGCTGAATCGACTCCGCGGCCAGGCCGAACATGCGGGCCGTCAATTGCCCGCTGAAGTTACGGCTCCAGTAGAACAGGCGTGCCTCCTCCGGATTGCGAACCAGATCGGCAACCGTGAGCAAGCGAACGTCGGCCCACGACTTTTGGCCGAAGAGAGCCGGCTGGAGGCCTTGCGATTGTGCCCAACGGCGAAAGGCCGCGTGCGCTTCCGGCATACCGCCGCCGATCACCCAGTCCTCGGTCACGGCCTTTTCCAGCGGCTTTTGCTTGGCCCAGTCCGGCTCTTTTTTCCCTTCCAGATCATCCAGAAGATCGTCGGTCCCCTTCTTCGAAGGAAGGCCGTCCGGTTGCAGGATCGCCAGCCGCTCTTCTTTTTGGATTGGCCTCAGGCGTAACTCACGGATCGCTTTGGCACCGCCCGTGAAGCCGAGACCGCCCTTGGCGGGGAGGTTGGTGTGCTGGTGAACCAGCTTGCCGTTGAGGTAGAGAGCGGCGGAACTTCCCTGGTAAACGATCTTGAACGCCGTCGGTGTGGCGGCGACCACCGCGCCGGGTCGGGTCAGCACCACGGGCGGTTCCTTTGAACCCACTTTGCCCGATGCCAGGTTGTTCTCGCGGTTGGCGCTGACGGCACCGATGTGCCAGTAAGCGTAGGCCATCGGAGCATCGGCATTATCGATGCCGACTCGAAAGCCGATCATCGAGCCGTGCTTTTCCACTTTGCCTTCGAGGACGCAGTCGTGCAGGTCGCAACGGCGAGTGGACAAGTCGCTGTTTCCGGGCAAATCGGCCCACTTTTCGCCACGTTCATCCTTCAGAAAACGCCACAGCGGTGCGGTCATTTCGGAGCGAAGAATCTCGCCCGGCTCATCGGCGATCTGAAAGGTGCTTACATGGGGATAGAGGCTCTTTTGCTTGGAGAAGTAGTCCTGGTAATAACTGTCGTATTGTTTTCGCGAAGAGGCTTCGTCGTACGGCAAATACGATGGCGGCCAGTAGTGCCCGGCCGTGCTGGTCCATCCGTAGAGTTCCCGGTACTTTTGCGGTTCGTGTGCCGCACCGACGCTGTTGATGCCGAGAAGGCGCAGCGTCTGATACATGTACCCGGCGCAATCGCCCGTGGCAGCGCCCCAGGAATTGCCGAAGTAGAGGTCGCCACGCGTCAACGGGAAGAGCCGTTCTTCGGTCGCCGACAGGGCCATTTCATAGTGCTCACGGGCGTGGTCGCGTTGGGTGCGCAGTTGGTTCAGGTGCTTCTGAAAGTCCATCGCCATCGAGATGTTCAAACCTTCCGGCTCCGACCAGTCGATTTCGCGGAGGACATAGTCATCGTGCGGGAAGACGGCAAACTGCGTCGCCCCGGCAGGCATGGCGTCCGCCTTACCCACCGTGGCCAATCTCAGGTGCAAATGGGCCTGGGCCGGTCCGAAGCCGGGCGCGTTCAGGATGTCCTGCAAGCGATACCAACGAGTCAGGCCGGTGCGTACGTGCGCGGCCGCCTTGAGAGTTTCGATGCCGATCGGATTGCACCAGACTTGTGGAGTGGACCACGGCTCACTGTGGATGCGAAGCCCAGCCGAGATCTGAACGCCTTCTTTCGGCAGCCGATCGATCCGGAAGCGGACATAGCTGGCAGCCGGTGCGTTCACATCGCCCGCGAACGGATAAGTCAGCTTGTCGAAGGTGGTGAGGAAGGCAAGGTCGAGCAACACCGAATCCCCTTTGACGTTTGCGGGTGGTTGCACGCGTAGTCGGTGAATACCAGGCGCGAGATCAAAAGTCCCCGCATGCCACCAGTAGAACGGCTTCGCGTCAAGCGGTTCCTCCAAGCGCATGGGATTAGCCCAATCCTTGCTGACGACGTTCAGTTCGCCGGTGATGTCGTCCACACTGCCCATCGGCTTGCCTTTGGGATTGATGTCGACGTCTTTCAGAGCGCTGCCTTGTTTGGCCTTCTTCGCGTAGAGTTCGAATCCGGTCTGCCCCACCTTGGTTTCCGTGCCGCGTCCGTCGCCGAAGGTGGCGGCGTGAATCTTCTTCATGCCCTGAGTAACGGTTGTTTCCAGCGGTCCGCCAACGCCTTTGCCGCGGGCAACGCGAAACCAGAGTGTGTAGCGGCCTTTGTGCAGAACCTTGACGTCGGCTTCAATCGCTCCCGCCACTGGGACGGCCGAGCCATCGAACATGGCCCCGCGATCCTTGATGAGCGTGGGCCGGCGACCGTCGATTCCGGTCCAATCGATGGGATGGATAACAAGCAAGTGCTGTCCATCGTGAGGACTGGCTGCGCCGGAACTCGAAGCAGAATTGGAATGAACGACGAGGCCTAGAAGGGCGAATGCAAAAAGCGTCAATGGGGATCGCATGAATGGATCTCTCGGCAAGGGTAGAAGCGGACGCCTTGATTCTACTGGCCGAAGTTCCGCAGTTCGAAGATTATTCGCCGACTTTTCGCTCCCCGTCCGTCAAGGAACGCCGCGACCAGGCGTGTTTCCGCCTCCATTTCAATTGCGACATGTCGCCCCACATTCGCACCCCGAGATGCCAACCGAATGATTTCCATTCTTTGGACGACATTTCTCGTGCCATCGCGGCCGCTTCCGCGCAAAATAGGCAACTGTGAATCGAGTCGTCATCCAATCCGGAGAGGTTCCGAGCCATGATTCCGCGCGATGAAACCGCCGTTGCCCAGCCATGTGTTCTGGCCATCCTGGGGGCGTCGGGCGATCTTTGCAAACGCCTGCTGATGCCGACGCTCTATAACCTCGCTTGCGACGGCCTATTGCCGGCCAACTTCGCCATCGTGGGCATGTCCCGCGACCCGAGCAACACCGACGAATTCCGCAAGCGCATGAGCGACGCACTCGCGACGTTCCAGACGCGTGCCGTTTACAATCCGACGATTGGTGAAGAACTGGTTTCCAAGATTCACTATATTCCAGGAGATTTCGACGATCCGGCCGCCTACACGCGCCTCGAAGCGATGATCCGCGATTTGGAATCGCGCATGGACACCGGCGGTAACGTCCTGGTTTATTTGGCCACGGCACCCGTTATGTTCGGCCCTATCGCGAACCAACTCGCTGCCGCCGGCTTCGTCAAGCGGCCGCGCGGTTGGACAAGGCTCATTGTCGAAAAACCGTTCGGTAAGGATCTCCACTCCGCGCGCGACCTCAACAAAGTGCTGCTAGCAAACTGGGCCGAGAACCAGATCTACCGCATCGACCACTACCTCGGCAAGGAGACGGTGCAGAACTTCCTCGCCTTCCGCTTCTCGAACTTGCTATTCGAGTCCGTCTGGAATCGCGAGCATATCGATCACATTCAACTGACCGCCTCGGAGGCGGTCGGCGTCGAAGGCCGCGGCGGTTACTACGACAAAGCCGGCGTCCTCCGCGACATGATTCAGAATCATCTTCTCCAGGTGATTTCGTACGTCGCCATGGAACGCCCCGAATCATTCCAGGGCGAGGCGATTCGCAACGCCAAGGCCAAGTTGTATGAAAGTGTTCGCGTCTACTCGCCCGACGAGGTCCGCCGCAACACCGTTCGCGGCCAGTACGGCCCAGGGAAGAAGCCCAACGGGACGCCCGCGGTCGGCTATCGCGAAGAGCCATCGGTACCGCCGACGTCGATCACCGAGACGTTCGCCGCCCTGCGGTTGTTCATCGACAACGATCGCTGGCGCGGCGTGCCGTTCTTCATTCGCTCGGGCAAGAGTCTCTGGAAACGTGGTACCGAGTTAGTGGTGCAGTTCAAGAAATCGCCTGCCGACATCTTTAAGGGGACTACCGCCGCCGAGCAACTCGACGCCAACCGCCTCGTCTTCCACATTCAGCCCGACCAGGGAATCGAGTTTCGTTTCAGCGCCAAGAGTCCCGGCACTCAACTCAGCCTGCAAAAAGTCAACATGCGCTTCGATTACAAGGAATCGTTCGAAGCGTTCCGCGGCACGGGCTACGAGATTCTCATTTACAACGCTCTCCTGGGCGACATGACGCTCTTTTCGCGCGACGATCTCGTCGACGCCGCGTGGCGGATCGTGCAACCGATCCTCGACGTCTGGGCCACTGATACCAATCCGGATTTTCCCAATTATCCAGCAGGCTCGTGGGGCCCGAAGGCCGCTTCCGCTCTGATCGAGGATAGCGGCTTCAAGTGGATCGAAATCCTCAACCGCGAATCACTCGCTCGCATCCCGTTGTTCGCGAGCACGACACCGGTGTTCCTCAACAAGCTCGCAATGACCTTGAAACCCGCTCAAACCGAAGCGGGCGAGATGATCGTCCGCAAGGGAGAGGCGGGCCACGAAATGTACATCCTCTGCCGCGGCCAGGCCGAAGCGACCGACGAGAAGGGAACCGTGCTGAAGAAACTCGAAGAAGGCGATTACTTCGGCGAGTTAAGTCTGCTCGACGCCCGGCCCAGAGCCGCGAGCGTGAAGGCGGTCACGCATTGCGATTTGCTCGCCCTGCACAAAACCGAATTCGACAAGCTGCTGGCGGAGCATCCCGACTTGGCACGCGATCTGCGAAAGGCGGCGGTGGAGCGGTATAAGTAAATGAGATCACACGTTCAAACAATGCCGACCGCAACCGCTCCCTCGAAATCGGGTTCATGAGGTTCCGTCACGAGGGACGTCTTATCGCCTTCCAGTATTCTTGCCGCGAGAGCCATAAAGTGGCGGGCGAGCTTGGGCCCGGTCGTGGTGCGGTGACCAGCGAGCGTCGCTCGCACAATGCTCCTGTAGCCACTGACGCAGGGGGACATCTTCATCCTTCGGGTCGTAGGCGCTGTTGGGGCTGGAGCCAAGACCGAGAAGCTGGCGGCGGATCGGATCAACGCGATCGTGAAGATGCTGCACCGTCATCTCGTCCTTGGGACGAAGCCAACGGTAGGCGTAGCCGATCCAAATTACCTTGCGAGTATGCGTCCCGAAGTTGGGGCTGCGTGAATGCCATAAGCGGCGGTCCAAAACGAGCGCGGCCCCGGCTGGCACACGCACAGGGACGGCGCCGTCAGGCGTGGAGACGCCGTCGTTGGGGCAGTCCAGTTCATCGGTGAGGTGCGATCCCGGCAAGATCAAGGTATTCCCCCAGTCGGGGCCGCTGACATCCGTCAAGTAATAGCCGATCTTGAGAGACAGTCGCGGGCGGGGATGGCATTCGATCTCCTCGTTGACGCGCATGCTGTCCTGATGCCAGGCAACCGGCCGCTCGGGCGGCTCTGCCAGTTGCGGCGACACGTCGAGGTGTGTGTGGTAGACATAAATGTTCCAACCCAGCAGTCCCCAAACTTTTGGGAAGACCGTCGGCAAGTCGATCAGATCGACGAAGGCATCGTCCTCCGGCAGGATATTGGCGAAGGAGAGAAGCCGGTCCTTGCCGTGGCTGGGGCTGCGTTCCCGCGCATCGACACGATCCACGGCAGCGATGAGTCGGGCGGTCATGGCCCGGTCCAGCGCCTCGGGTACCACGAGAAAGCCCTGTTCCTGAAGATGCTGTCGCTCGTTCGGTGTGAGGGCGAATCTCAAGCAACTGATGTCCATGACGTGGTCCTGTCAGGAAACACTGGGATTGTGCATCACTTGTTCTACGCCGAGAAACTCTGTAACGCAATTGTAGGTCAGGCTTTCCAGCCTGACGTTAATTCACTGTCAGCCTGGAAAGGCTGCCCTACGATTGCGCAAAGTACTCATCACGCTCCGCGTGATGTTCTTTCGCCAAACGAAACTTTTCGGATGCGTCGAAGAACATCACGCGGAGCGTGATGAGTACTTTGCTTTCATGCCTACTATCACCCGTGGCTTGCGCCGCAAATTTAGCCGGAGAACATCACGATGGGCAAGGTGCTGGTGTTGTACGACTCGGCCAGTGGCAACACTGCGAAGATGGCCTCGCTTGTCGCCGAAGGTGCCGAAGGGATTCCTGGCATGGAGGTTCGCTTGCGCCAGATTGATTCGGCGACGGCGGACGATGTGCTCTGGTGCGATGGGCTGGCGCTGGGAAGCCCGACCAACATGGGCTTGTTGTCCTGGAAGATGAAGCGGTTTTGGGACGAACCGATGGCCCCGTACTGGATGAAAGTGGATGGCAAGATTGCTTGCGCCTTCTCGTCTTCGGGCGGCTGGGGCGGCGGCACCGAGCTAGCCTGCCAGTCTTTACTCACCGTGCTGATGAACTTTGGGTTTCTGGTCTTCGGCGTGACCGACTATGCCAGCAAGTTGACCACCGCCCATTATGGTGCCATTTCAGCGCGCGAGCCACGCGAGGATGGCACTCAGGCAGCTTGCCGCCTCCTGGGCAAGCGATTGGCCGAATGGGTCGCCGTCTTCTGCGATGGCCGCAAGGACCAGCATCCCCTGAATAAATCGGACATCCGGCTGGCACCCGGTTGAACGCGAATATGTAAAGATCGCCGCCCTGAAATCTGCTTGACCGTGGGCAGGCAGTATGGGACCATCGATTCTCTCCCACCTAGTGGTTTTGGCCATCACCAAATTCGGTCTTTTAATATCGTGCGATCTCTCCTCTCAGTAATCGTTTTCATCCTGGCGACTCGCTGCGTTTTCGCCGAGGATGATCCGCGCACGCACTGGGCGTTTCAGAAACCCGTGCGCGCCGCTGTGCCTAAGGCGGCTGATGCCGCCTGGAACAAGAATCCGTTCGATGGGTTCATCGCGGCGGAGTACCAACGGCTCGGCCTGCGGTCGACGGCCGAAGCGAATCGGTCGCTTCTGCTGCGCCGGGTCACGCTCGACCTGACAGGCCTGCCGCCGACTCGCGAACAACTTCATGCCTATCTCGCCGATTCATCGCCCGACGCCTACGAGAAAGTCGTCGAGCGGCTGCTTGCCTCGCCGGAACACGGCGAACGGTGGGCGAGACACTGGATGGACGTCTGGCGTTACTCGGACTGGTACGGCCGACGGCAGGAAAAAGATTGGCGCAACAGCAGCCCCACGCTGTGGCGGTGGCGAGACTGGATCGTCAATTCCCTGAACGCCGACAAGGGCTACGACCGCATGGTCCGCGAAATGCTCGCGGCCGACGAGATCGCGCCGGAAGACGATGCGGCCCAGGCCGCGACCGGATTTCTGGCCCGAAACTATTACAGCCTCAATCACGATACCTGGATGAAGGACCAAGTCGAACATACTGCCAAGGCGTTCTTGGGCCTGACACTCAATTGCTGCCACTGCCACGATCACAAGTACGATCCGATCTCCCAGGAAGAGTATTTTCGCTTCCGCGCTTTCTTCGAACCGCTCGGCCTGCGGCAGGATCGCGTCCCCGGCGAACCGGACCCCGGGCCCTTCAAACGGTACGATTACGCGTCCAGTGGCAAGGTCGTTCAAAGCGGGCTGGTACGCGTGTTGGACGATCGCCCCGATCAGAAAACACGAATCTATCGGCTGGGCAACGAACGCGACTTCTATCCGGACAAGGCACCTGTCATTCCGGCCGCACCCGCGGTCGTGGGCGGCGACAAGCTCACCATCACTCCGGTTCAACTCCCGCTGACCGCGAGTTATCCAGGACTGAAGGCGTTTATCCGCGACGAGGAAACCGCAAAGCTGAAGGCCAATTTTGCCGCCGCGAAGACGGCCTTGGAGAAAACGCCGACTGATATACTCGCCACGACGCGGGTGGTGGCTGCCGAGGCGGAATTGCGCTCGCTCCAGGCTCGCATTGCCGCGGACGACGCTCGCTATCTCAAAGGCCCAGGGAATGTGGAGGTTCTTACCCGAACGGCGTCGCGTGCCGAGCGAGATTCAACCCTAGCCACCTCAGAGTTGAAAGTGCTCGAGGCCGAGGCGGCGATTGCCTCGCACAAAGAGAAAAAGGCCGATGCGAAAACAACGGCCGCCGCCCAGACTCAATTGACCGCGGCGAAGAAAGCTCTGGAAGCGGCGAAGCTTGCCCTGTCGAAGGACGGCACTCCGTACACGCCGCTGAGCCCGGTCTATGCAACCACAAGCACGGGCCGTCGCAAAGCCCTTGCTGAATGGATCGCCGCGAAAGAAAATCCGCTGACCGCCCGCGTGGCCGTCAATCACATCTGGCTGCGCCACTTCGGTAGACCGCTGGTCGAATCGGTCTTCGACTTCGGAAAAAACGGAAAGCTGCCTAGCCACCCTGCGCTTCTCGATTGGCTGGCCGTCGA
>JAIOQJ010000426.1 GCA_021413475.1 Planctomycetota bacterium
AACGGCTTGTTGGTAATGAAAATCACGGTCACATCCGCTTCCGCGGTCGCGCCGTGTTCCATCACCATGCCTTCCGGGAACCAGACAAAACACCCGGGCCCGTAACGGCCCGCGTGGGTCACCAGCGTTCCTTCCAACACATACATTCCGTGAGCGCACGGATGCGTGTGCGACACATTGATCACCCCGGCCGGATAGCGAACCAGGCGGACCTCCATGCCGGTTTCCGGATCGATGACCAGGTTCTTGCGGAACAAGGCCCGGCCCAGCTTCTCGTTGAAGCGTTCTTCCCAGGGCATGGTGTTGGTATCGATGGCGAGGAGTTGATGATTCATGATGGGTTTCCTGAGAGATGCCGCTTGCGGCTTAGCGCTCGCTGAATCGTACAGAGGTTCTGAAGATTCCGAGCGAGCGCTAAGCCGCAAGCGGCTGAAGACTATCGCTTCAACTCTCTTGCTTTATTCACCAACCCGACAAATTCCAATCGCAATCCGCGGTGATCGTCCTTCATCGAGTCCCTCGCCCAGGTGTTCACTTTGTCGAAGGTCGCGTCTCCCTTATACGGCGATTCGCGGAGGAGCATGCCGAAGGCGGCCACGCTGCTGGCGAAGCGGAAATCGTCGCTGCCGCGGGCGATTGGGCCCTCTTTGTGCATTTCGACGGCCAGTTCTTTTGCATGGTCGTTCTCGGGATTTTTATAGCGCATCCGCACCGTAAGCCATTCACCCGTCTTGGCCGCGGCGGTGTCGTTCCCCGTCGACTGATATTTCAAATCGCTCGATTTCGGAATCGTAATGTTCACGCCAACGGGGACGATTTCGTAGAGGGCCGTGCAGGTGTGGCCGCTGCCCATGTCGCCGGCATCCTTGGCGTCGTCTTTGAAATCCTCGTTCCGCATCACGCGGTTCTCGTAGCCGATCAACCGGTAGGCGTTGACCTGATTGTGATTGAATTCGACTTGCAGTTTCACATCCTTGGCGACGACTGCCAGGGCACCGCCTTGATCGACGAACACCTTGCGAGCTTCGTCGATTGAATCGATGTACGCGTAGTGGCCGTTACCGTGGTGGGCGAGTTGTTCGAGCTTGTTGTCCTTGAGATTGCCCATGCCGTAACCGAGCACGGTGAGATAGACGCCCGTGTTCCGTTTCTGTTCCACCAGGCGAACAAGTTCGCCTTCGCTCGACACGCCGACGTTGAAGTCGCCATCGGTGGCCAGGATGACGCGATTGACGCCACCCTTGATGAAACTGCTCTGAGCTTGGTTATAAGCCATCACGATCCCGCCGCCGCCATTGGTCGAACCCTGGGCTTCGAGGCCGTGGATCGCCGCGAGGATTTCCTTGGTGCGATTGCCGGGCGTTGGAGCCAAGCGCAGCGAAGCGTCTCCCGCGTAGGTCACGATGCTCACGCGATCGCGTTCACCTAACTGATGCACCAACAGTTCCAGCGACTTCTTGACGAGCGGCAGGCGATTTTCGCCCGACATCGAGCCGGAGGTATCGATGAGGAATACCAGATTGCGCGGCGGCATTTCGCTCGGCGCTATCGTCTTGGCCTTCAAGGCGATCTTGAGCAGATAGTGATTCGGCTGCCAGGGGCACGGGGCCATCTCGAGGCCGACCGCGACGGGATGGTCGCCGCGCGGTTCGGGATAGGAGTAGTCGAAATAGTTGAGCATGTCGGCGATGCGGACGGCATCGACCGGCGGAAGTTTGCCTTCGTTGATAAATCGCCGCAGGTTGCTGTAAGAGGCCGTGTCCACGGATGTCGAGAAGGTCGATTGCGGGTTGTCCTTGGCAGCGAGGAATGGGTTCTCGACAAGGAGGTTGTATTCCTCCGCGGAGAGTTCCTTGCCGTTGAACTTTGGCTCGTGAAACGCTTGGCCGCCCGGGCCGTTTGAGTTTCCCCCGCAACCGATTCCAGTGAGAGCGGCCGAGATGAACAGGAATCCCAGCGCGCAACGGAAGCGCAGACTTGACATGACTATCCCTCTTGGTTCTGGTTCGGGCGATCGTGTTATGGATGTGCAATAGATAGATGCGCGAGGGAGGAATTTATTCCCGCGGTGTCAATCATTACCTTCAATTCGCGGACTGGCAGAGTCGTTAATCAGAATCCATCACGAAAACACGAGAGAATGAAACCACGAAAAAGAACCGGGCGCGTTCATGTCTTTTTCGTGCTTTCATTCTTTCGTATTTTCGTGATGGATTTTTTGAACGATTGACGCTGGCGGCAAAGAATCAGTTTGTGGTGAATTGTTCGGATGTCAACCCCACTAACTTCGCCGTCTCCAAAAGTTGCCCCCAGGTCATTTCATCAATCTCGATCCCATCTCGTAACCTCGCGGCCTTGGTGCGGTCTTCGATTTCGCCGGGCATTAGGATTTGGCCGTCTTTGACGATCCTCTCGGAGCTTTTCACCCAATCGATGAAACGTTCGATCTCGGCGGCGTACGCGTCATTGGCCTGGAACAGAGACGGATCGAGGATGATTGAGAGCATGCCGTTCATCAGGCGGCCGGCGTTTTGCGGATTGCTGCACCCGCCGCCGGTGAGGGCACCGGCCAAAATTTCGCAGATGATACCGAGCCCGTAGCCTTTGTGGCCGGCGATGGGGAGGATCGCGCCCGGGTCGGTGTAGAACACGTTGGGATCGGTAGTCGGTCGGCCTTGGCCGTCGATAATGCAATTCTCGGGGACACGTTCGCCCTTGTTGCGCGCGACGCGGATCTTTCCCTCGGCGATCGTGCAGGTGGACATATCGAGGATGATCGGCTCGTGGCCCGCGCGCGGAATCCCGGCCGCGATCGGGTTGGCGGAGAGCCGGCGATTGGTGCCGCCGAACGGGGCGACCAGGATTCCTCCGCCCGAGGTGTTCACGAAATGAACCGACAGTTTCCCGGCCCGCGCCGCCTGCAACGGCCAATCGCCGATCCGGCCGAGATGCCCGACGTTCCGCAGGGCAATCACGGCCACGCCTTGCCGCGACGATTTTTCGATCCCCAGGTCGATCGCCTGCTTGGCAACCGTCTGGCCGAAACCGAATTGGCCGTCGACGACGGCGATGGAGTCGTTCTCGAAGACGATTTCAATGTTGCGATCGGCTAACACCTTGCCCGCTTGCAACCATTGGACGTAGGAGATCGTGCGCATCACGCCGTGCGAATCGTGCCCGACGAGATTGGCCTCGACCAGATGCGTCGCGATCCGCGACGATTCCGCGGGCGAGCATCCCGCGGCGCGGAAGATGGCGGTGATGATTTCTTCGAGGCGAGCGGGTTGGAATTTCATGGAGCCGGAACCAAAATCGAAGACGATTGAACCACAGAGACACAGAAGCACAGAGAAAACAAGAAGAGAAGAAATGGAAAAGAATCGCTATTTCATTGTCTTATCCTCTTTTCTTCTCTGTGCCTCTGTGTCTCTGTGGTTCAACTCTTCATCTTCTACTTACACGCCTTCAGAAACGCCACGAGATCCGCGATTTCTTGGCGGGTCATCTGTTGATCGAAGCCGGCGGGCATGATCGATATCGTGCCGGGATTGATCTCGTCGATATCGACTCTCGCGATCCGCTCCTCTTTGTCCGCGGCAATGACCAGGATGATCTCGTCCGGGGCGTCCTTCTTGAGGATGCCGTTGAGCGTGCGGCCGTCGGAGGTCGTCACCTTCACAGGCTCGTAGCTGCGGACGAAGCTGGCGCTGGGGAGAACGATCGCTTCGAGCAGATCGCGTTCGCTGCGGATGCCGCCGATGCGGGTGAGATCGGGGCCGACCAGGCCGCCGACGTAACCAATCTTGTGGCACGACACACAGAGCCCCTTGCTGCCGTTGAACACCAATTGCCCGCGGCGAATGTCGCCGGTGGGCAACTCTTTCGAGAGCGTCTCTAGTTTCTCCCATTCACCTTTGCGGGCCTCGGCGAGAAGCACGTAGAGTTTCTCGGCCTCGTCCTTCACCGGCTTGGGGAACTTGTCGAACATCGGCTTCACTTGCTCGACGCGGATCACGCCGCGCACGGCGGGATCGGAAAGAGCGGTGATGAGGGCGAGACCGACCTTTTCATCAAGCGTCTTGGCGAAGGCAGGCAGAATCTTGCCGACCTCGGCCGGGTTGGCGAACTTCAATGCACCAGCCAGGGCGATCAGCGATTCGGGGGCCAGGAACGAGCGTGTCAATAACTCGGTCGCGGCGGAACGCAACGAACCCGCCCGATCGCGGTGAATGTCGGCAATCACGAGTTTCGCTTGATCGTCGGCCAACTTCGTCCCGGCGGGCGCGGTGGCACGGAGAGCGTAGTCGAGATCCTTGGGCCACTGACTGCCGCGCCGCTGATGGTAAGCGGAGACCACCTTGATGATCTCTTCCGCATCCGCACCCGTAGGCGGGATCGCGCGCAGGACAGTGATCGCGTCGCGCGCCATTTCCGGCGTTCCCGACGTGAGGGCTAACAACACGCCGGCTTTCCATTCCGTGGGAAACGTCTTCAACCCCGAGCGGGCCAAACTCTTCAGAATCGAACGGCTCGCCTGCGTGTCGAGTGTCCCCGACATCGCCTCGCCCACTTGCTTGCGGATCGGATCCGATTTCAGGAACGGCACGAACCGGGCGGTTAGTTCATCCTGTTCGGGCGGTGTCAGCTTGTCGATCTTTTTCAGCCGCTCGCCGAAGTAATCAGCCAGTTGATCCCCCCACTGCGGATGCCGGCTGGCGATCCACCAGGCGGTTTCGCGCAAGGCGGGATCCTTGGCGTCGAGCTCGGGGATAACATCCTTGGCGTCCAGTTTGCTATCGGGGATACTCTCCAAAGCGGCGAGGACGGCTCGGCGCACGCGCGGCGACGGGTGGGCCAGGCCCTTAGCCGTCTCCTTCGCTTGGCCGATTTCGATGAGCGCATAGGTCAGCGAATGGTCGAGAATGCGGTCGTTCGCCTCGTCGGCGAGGGCGGCGAACAGTACCGGCACGATCTGGTACGCGCCGATCGGCCGCAGACCCGAGATGCGCCCGCACGCCTGGGCCGCCGCCCGCCGCACTCGCGGCGACCGATCCTTCAGACCCTTTTCGGCATAGTGGGCCTGCAATCGACTCGTCTCGGTCCACAGCCCCAGGAAGTGGAACGCCGCCAGCCGAACCTCTTCGCGGGAGTCGCGAGTCAGGGCACCCACTAGGCCCAGGCCCTCGTTACTGAGATCGTGCGAAAGCAAGCGGATGGCCGTCAGCACGCCACGCTCAGTGGTATCGGCCGAGAAAGCCGCCACCGCCACGTCGAAGTGGATGAGGGTCTTCGACTCCTCCACGGTGGAGATAGCGCGCCGGCGCACCGCGGGTCGCGGGTCGTGGAGCAACTTTCCGAGTGCCGGTTCGTCCAGTTTCGCCCAGTTGATTTTCAGGCCGCGTGGATCCTCAACCTTGTTCGACCCGGTTTTCTTCACCCGATAAATCGCCCCGGTGATATCCGGCTTCACCAGTTGCGAGGTCGGGCAGCAGAGTTTGTACCAGCCGCCGGTATCGACAATGAGCAGGCTGCCGTCGGCGTCTTCGAGGACATCCGTGGGGTGGAAGTCGAGGCTGTCCGAGACCACGAAATCCGAGTCTTTGGTTTCGTAGGTAGCCCCCTTCGGCATGAGGACGTGCCGGCTGACTTTGCGCATGTTGAACTGGCAGCAGTAGATGTTATTCTCGTACTCCTTTCCGAACTGATCGCTCTCGTAGCGATGCAGGCCGCACGGTGCGGCGGGGCCCATGTGCGTCATGGGCGGCATCAGCGTCGGCGACGTCCACGGGTGTTCGTAAACCGGGTCGTGGTCCTTGCCGTAGACGGCACCGTAGACCGCGTGGATGAGGCCATCGCGCTTGCCGTCGCGCGGGTGCTGGAAGAACGTGGTGCTGAAAATAATGTCGCCGCCCGGCGTGAAGACGACGCCGACGGGATTGTCCATGCCGCCGGTCATCACCGGTTCGATGTTTGAACCGTCGGGTTTCGCCCGGAAAATATGGGCGGCCTTCGTGCTGAATTTCTTGCCGTTCGCCAGCGTGTATTCCTGCCTTGCGAACGCCCCCTTGACCCAGTAGATCCAGCCGTCGGGCCCGAGGTACGGGCCATGCAGATCGTTGGCGCAACCGGTGAGCGTCTTGCCGTCGAACCAGATCTCTTCCTTGTCCGCTTTGCCGTCGTCGTCGGTATCCGTGAACTTCCAGACATGCGGCGGGGCGGCCACGTAGAGCGAGCCGTTCAGCCACATCGCCCCTTCGGGGAACATGATGTTCTTCACGTACACGCTCGATTTATCGAACTTGCCGTCGCCGTTGGTGTCTTCCAGCCGAACGATCCGGTGCGGCTTCGTCTTCGCCTGCTCGACGGCCTTCTCATTCGTTCCGGACGAATCCGTCACGTAAAGCCGGCCCTTCTCGTCGAACGAGGCCGAGATCGGCCTTGGGGCCAGTTCGGGACCGGCGGCCAATTCAATCGTGAACCCTTCCGGCAACGTGAATGTGTGTCCGTTCAACTTGATCTGGTGAAAGCCCGCGGGAATTTTTGGAGGCGGAGCCGGCACGGACGGCATGGGCGGGGCCGTGTGAACGAACGGTGCGAATGCCAAAAGAGGTAGCAGCAACAGGGACCGGAACATGGTTGGTCCTCGAAAAGAAGAGGCTTAGTAGGAGAGGTGTATTGTAACCGGCGCGGCGGGGGGTGCCAGCGAAAAGTGATAGGTGTGGGGAGCCAGGTTGCGTAAGCTCCTGGAGGGAATCGAAATTGGGCGAGCCAGGCTGCGTAAGCACCTGGAGGACTTTGCATATATCCTCGAGGTGCTTACGCAGCCTGGCTCGCCGATCCGGAAATCAAAACCCGCCACCCGGCAATACCGGCCCGGTCGGTTCCGAACTGGCGACGCCGATGGCAGGCTGTTTGCCCTGCTGCAAGGTCGTTTCAGCCTGGCCCAGTAGTTCGCGGATGTTCTTGCGGAAGCTCTCGTACTGGACCGTCATCTGATCGCGTTCCGTGGTGCGAATGCGGAGTTGTGCCTGCAATGTATCGCGTTCTTGTTCGACGGACCGCAGACGATCGACTTCGAGTTGCAAAAGGGCCGCTGTCTGTTCAGATTCATCGAATTTCTTGCGAAGTGTTTCCTTGGTGGCGAGGGCGTACTTGAGATCCTCTTCCAGCTTCGCGGTCCGGGTTTCCAGGGTTTTGACTTTTTCGTTGTTGGCGGTGCTGGAGGCCGAGGTAGTGACCGGGCCGCGCGCACAACCCCACAGTCCGAAGATGGACACCAGGAATATTCCGAGCGCCTTGTGATATCGTGTCATGAATGGTTTCTCCTTTGGTTCGGGGAGAGCATCCCCGGTGGGTAGGTCGGTTCAGTTCCAGGTCAGACCGTGAGGGCAGGAACGGGAGGGTGAAATTCCCGAACCTTTGAGGACGCCTTCAATTGCTTTCCTATCTTTCTTCGTCGGCAAACTCGCCCGTACTTGATGCAATTTCTCTAG
>JAIOQJ010000427.1 GCA_021413475.1 Planctomycetota bacterium
TTTTTCTTCGACATGAGCCAGATTCCTTTCCGTCCGAAGCGTATTCGGTTGGCTGTTCAGGGAATCTGGCTCCTTTCGCATATCCTCCAATTTCTGTAACTACCGACTTTTCAAGGCGAAAATTCCGTCACGGCGTTGCCCGGAGGGGCGAAGGAATGCGATTCCTCCGCCCCTATCGGGGCGGTGTTGGGGGGGAATCTGGTTTCCACGGGTTGCGCTGCGCCCGGCTAACGCCGGGCTTCGCTCCACCTGTGGCTACATTCCGCGGCCCCTTGCGGGGCCGAAGAGAAGATCGATTCAAGGAGTCCAATACGGCCGCCGCACAACCGTATTAACGCCCCGAATGGGGCGTCGGAATGTAGCCGCGGGTGGAGCGGCGCGGCGGGCTTTGCCGCCCGACGCGGAACCCGTGGAGAACGTTCACACACATCTCTTCTTCGCCCCGGAGGGGCGAAGGAATTACTCTGATCAGCGAAAGGCCCATCATGCCTGGAACCTTTTCACAGATTCTTCTTCACGTCGTCTTCTCGACTAAACAACGCGAGAAGTGGATCACCCCGGATATCGCGGAACGCCTTTATCCGTACATCGGCGGCCTCGTCCGTGCGGAAAAGGGAACTCTCTACGATATCGGCGGCATCGAGGATCACGTTCACCTTTACTTGCGATGGCGACCTGACTCTACCGTGTCCGACCTAATGCGCACGGTGAAGGCGCGCTCATCGAAATGGGTTCATGAGACCTTTCCGGCCCTCGAAGCGTTCGCGTGGCAGGAAGGCTACAGCGTGTTTTCGGTAAGTAAGTCGCAGGAAGCGGCCGTCAAGAAGTACATCGCGGGGCAAAGAGACCATCACAAAAAGGAAGATTTCAAGGCCGAACTACTGCGATTTTTACGCGCCCATGAGATCGAATTCGACGAGCGATATGTGTTTGATTGAGTTGAAGTGCCTGCTTGAAAGATTCCTCCGCCCCTATCGGGGCGGTGTTGGGGGGAATCTGGTTTCCACGGGTTGCGCTACGCCCGGCTATCGCCGGCCTTCGCTCCACCCGTGGCTACATTCCGCGGCCCCTATCGGGGCCGAAAAGAAGACGGATTCGAGGAACTCGAAACAGCGCATACACGCAATCGTATTAACGCCCCGGCCCCGGATGGGGCGTCGGAATGTAGCCACGGGTGGAGCGGCGCGGCGGGCTTTGCCGCCCGACGCGGAACCTATGGTAAACCGCGGCCCCTATCGGGGCCGAAGACCACCTCAACGCATCGACGACGTACCTCATGCTTCGTCGCGGATTTCACGGAGGATGGGGACCGCGATGTGGGCTGACTCGAACTTCCGGCGGATTTCTTCAGTCACCCGCGCTCCCCGTTCGCGAACCCGAGCGGCAATCTCGGGATCGAGCGGTTTGCCAGTGATGACCTGATCCATGACGGCCTGTGCGTCGGCTTGGCGGAGAATGGGATCGTCCAGGTCGCTGGTGAGTGCGTCGTTCATGCCGTTAATTTCCCAGGAATCCGGGGTGAATCAACAAGTTGTTCGTTTTGATGTTGCAGGAAAAGGAGAACGGATCCGCAACCTGGCTCGCCGGACTGGCAGTAATTTGACAACCCTCAAATCGATCGTACGCTGCGGGTTGGCCGACCCGTTTCTGCCACACTTTCGGGGCCCGGCGCGCCCGCGCGGGTCTCCGGAAACCCTACGACCCGCGGCTAAACGGGTTTGCCATTTGTAATGTTACGTGTGGCGCACGGTCCCGCGCGAGTCTCCGGGAGCCCTCCAACGCGCGATTACTGGTCTTTGGGAATCGAACTTCCGCTACTTATTCGTAACAAAACGTTTCCTATTCGTAACAAAACGCTACCTTCACGTAACAAAACGTCCGCTTGTTCGTAACAGAACGTTACCAATTCGTAACAGAACGCTACCTTTTCGTAACACGAAATATGCCATTCGTAACAGGGGGGTGTCCGAATTTGATGTTACGAATGACCAACGAACGGAAGAGCTTTTCGTGTCACGAGGCCTATACGGGATCTCGCCAAACCGCTCAGCCAAGCGTAGAATACTGACACGCGTGGGTTGTTCCTCCGCCACCGCAAAAACAAGGAACCCTTTCCATGACCACCTCCGTCGCGGGCGATATCGTCGCCGAAATCCATGATCTGAAGAAGAAAATCGATGCCGTCGTCCTGGCCCACTATTACCAGGAGGGCGAGATTCAGGAACTGGCCGACATCACGGGCGATAGCCTGAAATTGGCTCGCGAGGCCACCAAGGTTCGCGCGAAAACGATCGTCTTCTGCGGCGTGCTCTTCATGGCCGAGACGGCCAAGATGCTGAACCCCGCCAAGACCGTGCTGCTTCCCGATCTCAAGGCCGGTTGCTCGCTCGTCGATAGCTGCCCGCCGGACAAGCTCTCTCGCTATCAGGAAATGCTCCGCGAGAACGGTCGGAAGTTCCAGACCGTCACCTACATCAACTCGTCTGCCAAGGTGAAGGCCCTTTCCGATTGGGTCGTCACTTCGGGAAACGCACTGGAAATCGTCAAACGCGTCCCGGCGGAGTACGAAATTCTGTTCGCGCCTGACAAGCATCTGGGCCGTTATCTTCAGGAAGTCACCGGACGAAAGATGATCCTCTGGGACGGCTCGTGCATGGTCCATGAAATTTTCAGCATCCAAGACCTGCTGAAGATGAAGAAACTCCACCCGAAGGCCCGGACCATCGCGCATCCCGAGTGCCCGGCCAATATCCTCGAACATTCGGACTACGTGGGCGGCACCGAGGCGATGATCAAGCACGTTGGCAGCTACACGGAACCGACCGAGTTCCTCGTCGCCACCGAGGCGAACATGATGTGGCAATTGCAGAATCAACATCCCCAGCACCGTTACCTGCCGGTGCCGGGCATCACCTGTGCCTGCAACAAGTGCCCGCACATGGCCTTGAACACGCTCGAAAAAGTCCGCGATTGCATGCGGGACGGCAAGCCGGAAATCACCTGGCAACCGGAGTTCGACAAGGCCAAGGAAGTGCTTGCCCGCAGCTTGCTGAATCCGCTCCCGGCCGCGGCGACGGTTGCTCAGATGGCGGGGGATTGAAGCAACGCCCCGATCGGCATTTTGCCCGCGTGATCTTGTTCCCAACGCTCGACCCATCGTTGCCAGTCGAGCCCCCTTTCCGTCAGCACGAAATCGGCGACGGGCCAGGTATGCGGGGGTCGGCCGTCGATTGAGGCGCTCGATGTCATCGTTGGGGAATCGCCGTAGTCGATCGTGACGACTCTATCTTGGCCGCCGTCGCGAGGCAGTGCCAGAAGTCCCTCAGGCCGACAATCGAGCCGATACGGTTCGATCCCGAGAAGCCGGGCCGCGTGTTCGCGCATTACGTGAACGCCCGCCAATTTGTAAAGGCCGAGTAGGCCGTCGTTGAAGGCGGCCAACTGCTTGTCCGAAAGTTGATCGAGCCAGCCGGATTGTTCGATCGAGCCAATCAGCCAGCCGCCGCGTTCCTCGATGCTGACGACCACTTCCCCCGACCGGTGCTCCAACGTGAAAACACACCGAAGGCGATTGGTCGCCAGCAGCACGCGATCGATATGGATCGGCAGGCCGCCCCATCGACGGCTCGCCCGCAGATACGCCACCATTTCGCGCTCCACAAGCTGGTGAACCGCCTCGGCGACATGCTTGAGCCGATGGTGCAGCTTGGCCGCCTTCACGTGGTTCCCCGCACCCTCGGCCTTTCGTAATTTCGCCAGCGTTTTGGGTATGACCCCTGAATGAAGGCCCGGCCGCAAAAGGGCGCGAACTCGCTCTCCATGAGAGCCGACTGCCACGGCCCCGATCGACTTGGGTCGATTTGCCCGGTAGAGCTTCCAGTTCTCCTTCAATTCCCAGACGAGGAAGCCGAAAATGCCGGGGATGCCGAAGACGATCGTCGTCATTGTCTCGACGGAAACCTTGAACGCCTTCGCCAGCGAACCGATCATCGGTAACAGCAACTTGTGCGAGACGGTCACCACCGGGAAGTGCTTGATCGGGTTGATCTGTGGTTCGATCAGCAAGTTCCAGGCGAACCGGAAAATATAAGTGAAAATCGACCAGATGGTTCCGAAGATCAATTTGAAGACAAAACCTACTGGGCTATCGCCTTCGCGAAAGCGAAGCCATTCATCGACGGCATACATCCCGCGCTCGAGCCATTCCATGGCATACATGAAAATGGTGAGGATCAAAGTCAGAACGCCGATCAGGAAATTGACGGAGAGGACTCGCCAGACACGCGACAACGATTCGTCGAGCCGTTCCTCCAGGCCGCGACCCCAGGAAGTGCGGAAAAAGATACCAACGAGAAGCGCGGCACAGATTCCTAGCAGGATCGTTAGTTGCCAATCGTGAAAGACTAATTGAACGGTGAAAGCCACCAACCCGCCGACGACGCATGGCGTGAGCAGGTAGTGCGTAAAGAAGCGGATCGCGGGATTGTTGAAGAGTGCGCGGACCAAAGGAGAATGATAGATCGCCGAGGGAATGTCGATCACGATCTTCCGCGCCACTCGGCCGACTTGCTTCCGGAACACGGGCAGGTGGATCAACGCGAGCAAGAAGAAACCGACCAGGAAGATGGTCGGGTACTCAGTCATCCACGATTTGCCGTGATCCGCTTGCGGTTCGCTCGTGTCGCCGGTCAAGTGTTTCACGACAAACTGCGAAATTCCCGCGATCGCTTCGATAAAGTGATGCAGTCCTTCGAGGAGGACGAACGCGCCGCCGAACGGCAGAGCGATGAATTTCGTGAATAGCCGGCCCGGCAAGGTGCCGAAGGCGAGGGAACTACCTCGCTGCAAGGCGCGCAGGTAAATTTCGCCCCGACGATAGATGCCATCCATCCGCACGGCCAGGAGGCTGTTGGCCCGAAGGAGCGGATCGCCCGTGATGAATTCCTTGGGACCGGTCAGATCGTCGAGTTTCAACCGATTGCGAGCGATGGCATCGCGCAGGTCGGACATTTTGAGGAAGCCGCGCGAACAGAGGACGTCGAGAAGTTCCTCGATCATCTTGTTGCGGGCGATTCGCTCGGCTTGATTCGCGGGGAGCATGCCGACTTCATCGAGAACATGATTGAGAACGGGACGATTCTCCCGGCGCACGCGATTTTCGCAATCCCGAATCGCCTGATGCAATAAGTGCTCAATGGCCTGATGCTCCGCCAGCGAGATGTTCGCTCGCGTCGCCAGCTTGAGGGCGGCGCGGAGCCGGCGCAAGACATTCACTTCCCGAGGCTTTTCGAGCAACCGCTTCAACGACAGCTTGCCGAAAGAAGCGACGTACTCCATCAGATCGACGGCGAAGACCTTTCGTTCGATATCAAGGCACGCCTTTTGTAGTTCGTAAAGAGCGCGCTCTTGAACGTCCCAGAATCCCTGGCTGGTCGCCAGATCGAGCAGCGGCACGATCGCCTGATACCAGGGCTCCACCAGGGCGTCGGGAAACTGCAACGCCTTTTGCATTCGCGCGACCAGCAACCGCAAGCGTTCGTGGGCTTCGGCAGGCCGGTCGATCATCCTTAGACAGATCGCTGCCCGGACGTCGTTCCCTTTTTGGATGGCTGAGCCGGCATCGGCTGTGATCCGCTCTCTCTGCTTTTCGGAAACCGCGATGCCGGCGAAATGCGGTCGTGGGGGTTCTTCGCGAATTTTTGAGTGATGCAGAATGCCGGGATCCGCCGCCCCCACGGGCCGTGTTGCGTCGAAGATCGACTCGGCACCTAAACGATCGTTGAACCAACCGGAAACGTGCTCCGGATGCAAGAACCCTGGGAAATAGACTTCGACCTGTTCCGGAGCGAAAAATTCGAGTTCGAGAAAAAAGGCCGCGAACTCGCGGAAGAGAGTGCGCTCATCCTCTGGAGGTGGCAAGCGATTCTCGCCGAGCAGTACCGTTTGGATTTCATGCCGGACGGTCGCGTTGAAGAGAGTCGGATTGTCCGCGAAACCGCCGCCGCGTTGCTCGATGACGCGATCAATGGCCGCGTGAAAGAGCCGCCGCCAGAGATCGGTCAAAACGCTTTCCGGATGGGTCTGCTCTTCATCGTCCGGCAAGGGAAGGAGCAGCACACGTTCCGGCAACATGGTCGTGGAATCGCCCAAATCGGCGGGTGAGATGCATCCAAGAAGGGAATCGCGCGGGATTTCAAAGCAGATGTCGTGCGGCGGTTTCTGGCTCGAAGACAGGCCAAAGTGCCAGCGAATGGCTCGACGAACCAGCCGCCTGGGAACCAGGCGGGCGGAGGAATCAACACCTTGGACGAGATGCGACAATTGAGCAGCATCAAGGGGAGAGCCGGCAAGATTCATGCGCGCGTCCGATGCTTTGTGGAGACGAACATCGTGAACGGATCGGTGGAAGCACCTCACGCAATGATAGCGTGATTGACCTTCCCTTCCACATCGGTAAGCCGGAAATCGCGGCCGCTGTAGCGATAGGTGAGCTTTTCGTGATCGATGCCCATGAGATGGAGGATGGTCGCATGAAGATCATGCACGTGCATTTTCTGATCGACGGCGGCGAAGCCGAACTCGTCGGACGCGCCGTGAACCATGCCGCCCTTGACTCCGCCACCGGCCAGCCACATCGTGAAACCGTGATTGTTGTGGTCGCGCCCCTTGGCCCCTTCGCTCGTTGGCGTTCGGCCGAACTCGCCGCCCCAGATAATCAGGGTCTCGTCGAGCAGGCCGCGATGCTTGAGATCTTTCAGCAATGCGGCGATCGGTTGATCGGCCTGATGCGCCAGGTTGGCGTGGTTCTTGATGTCGCCATGATCGTCCCACGGTTGCCCGCCGCCGTGATAGATCTGCACCATCCGCACGCCGCGTTCGACGAGCCGGCGGGCCATCAGGCAGGCGTTGGCGAATTCACCTTTTCCGTATAGATCGCGAGTCGGCACCGTTTCGCGATCGAGATCGAAGGCTTCCTGGGCCTCGAACTGCATCCGGTAAGCCATCTCCAGCGATTGGATGCGAGCTTCGAGCGGATTATCGCCGGTCCGTTTTTCGAGGTGCTTTTCGTTCAGGGCCTTCAAGAGATCCATTTGCTCGCGCTGGGACTCGCGGCCCAGCGAGTTGTTCGAGATATGGGCGATGACGTTCTTGGGATCGAACTTGGCGTTGTTGATGTGGGCACCCTGATAGATGCCCGGGAGGAAGCTGTTGCTCCAGAGCGCGGGGCCGACCACCGGTTTGCCAGGGCAGAGCACGACGTACCCGGGGAGATTCTGATTCTCAGCCCCGAGGCCGTAGAGCAGCCAGGAACCCATCGACGGCCGCGTCGGCTGCGTCTCGCCACTGTTCATCATCAGCAGCGACGGTTCGTGGTTGGGGATATTGGTGTGCATGCCGCGCAGGACGCAGATGTCGTCGATGCACTCGCCAACCTTGGGGAAGATCTCGGAGACTTCGATGCCCGATTGGCCGTACTTCTTGAATGAAAACGGCGACATCATCAGGCCGCCGGTGCGCCGTTCGGTCTTGATATCGGACGCAGGCGGCTTCTGGCCGTTGTACTTTACAAGCGACGGCTTGGGGTCGAACGTATCGACCTGCGACGGCCCACCGTTCATGAAAAGATGGATGACATGCTTCGCCCGCGGCCGAAAATGCGGCATCTTCGGCGACAACGGATTCGCCGTTTGGGCGGCCAGCAAGCCTTGGTCGTTGAGCAACGCGGCCAGACCCAGAGTGCCCATACCGGTGCCGACACGTTGGAGCATCTCACGGCGGGTGGGGAAGAAAGAAGGATGCATCAGGTTTATGTTCCTTGGGCGGTCTATTTGGTTTTCGTCGTACTGGCGAGCCGGCTCGCGTAACAGTACTTTCAACTTGAAAAAATGACGCAAGGGAGCTGAAATTCAAGGGTTACGACTTCTTGAATAAGGAGGCTCCCATGCGTCACGGATATTCTAGCATCACGCCGGCCATTGTTCATCAGCAT
>JAIOQJ010000172.1 GCA_021413475.1 Planctomycetota bacterium
TCTTGATTTCTCTGTGCTTCTGTGTCTCTGTGGTTCAGAAAGGATCAAACCGCTTTCATCACCAGAGCGCCATTCTGGCCGCCGAAGCCGAAGCTCGTGGACAAGGCGATCCGCGGTTTGTGGTCGCGGGCAATGTTCGGGATGTAGTCGAGATCGCACGCCGGGTCGGGGTTCGTCAGGTTGATAGTCGGCGGAATCACGTGGTCGTGGAGCGTCAAAGCCAAGGCAACGGCTTCCACCGCGCCGGACGCACCGATCGAGTGGCCAATCATCGACTTGATCGAGGAAATCGGCACATGCTGGGCATTTGAACCGAGGGCCTTCTTCACGGCCGAGGTTTCCATCACGTCGTTCAGCCGTGTGCTAGTTCCGTGGGCGTTGATGTAGCCGATGTCAGACGGATCGACCTGGGCTTCCTCCAGCGCATTGCGGATGGCCCGTGCCCCGCCCTTCCCTTCCGGATCGGGCTTGGTGATCGAGTAGGCATCGAAGCTACTGCCAAAGCCAAGAACCTCGGCGTAAATTCGGGCACCGCGAGCGCGAGCCTTTTCGTATTCCTCAAGGATCAAAATGCCCGCGCCTTCGCCAAGGACGAAGCCGTCACGCAGGCGATCGAACGGCCGGGAACATTCTTCCGGCGGCAAATTCGCCCGGCTCAACGTGCCGAGCGCGTTGTAAGCCATCAGAAGGAGCGGATCGAGCCGACTATCGGCCCCACCCGAAATACAAACGTCCGCCTCGCCGCGAGAGATCATGCGGAAGCCTTCGCCCACCGCTTGCGTGCCGGCCACGCAAGCGGTCGTGATCGTGCTGTTCGGACCCTGGGCGTTGAACGCCATCGAGATATGAGCGGCCACCATGTTCGGCAAATATTTCAGAAGCCAAAGTGGAAACAAAGGCGTTCCGTTGGCGGGGTCCAATCGGGTCAAATCGAATTGACCGTTGGAATCGGCCACTTTGAGCAACAACGGCATGATTTCGCCCAGATCCATGGGGACCAGGCCGCCGCCCAGACATACGCCGATTTTCTCGGGATTTTCTTTGCCGAGCTCGAGGCCGCTGTCCTCGATGGCCAGACCGGCCGCGCCGATGCCGAAGCGGGCCGCACGGCCCATGAGCTTCAATGATTTACGTGTCGATTCCGGCACCCAAGGCATCGGATCGAAGTCTTTGACTTCGCCCGCGACCTTGATGGGGAACGACGAGGCATCGAAGGCGGAAATCTTGCTGATTCCGCTTCGGCCATTCTTACAGGCGGACCAAAATGCTTCCTTGCCGATCCCGTTCGAGGCGACAACGCCTAATCCTGATACGACAACGCGGCGCATGGCCCGTTATCCTCCCATACCGACAACCTGGCGGAATCCTCCCCGGTCATCGGCAGCGAATCCCTGAGCCCTACGCGTGCGGTCGTACACCGACCGGCAAGGGCGGAAGCCTCCTGGATGGAATAAGTGGTGGATTCGCTCATTCTGTTCAAACTAACCAACCTACTCAAATTTACCAATCGTTCCAATCCGGATCAATAGGTTCCTTAGCCATAATGCAAGTTTCACCACCCCCCCTCCGGCCGGATAATCGTTACCAGCCGTACGACCCAAACCTAAACGGGACATGATCATGGGGAGTTGATGAGAGAAAAGGGATACTACGCGAAAACGGAGAGAGATGACTGTAACGGAAACGCCAAAGAACCGTGAAGCCGCGACGCGAAGTCTTCGAAGCGGAGCGTTTTGTACACCCACATACGGATAGCGTGTTCGATGGATCATAGCGCTCCGCTCCGGAAACCCTCCGCGTCGCGGCTTCACGGGCCAGTGGCGTCGTGTTATAATCGTCCCACCTTCACTCCATGAGGAATCCATGCCGGAGCTTCCGGAAGTCGAAACCGTCGTTCGCGATCTGCGACCCCTTCTGGTCGATCGTCGTTTCGTCGCGATTCGCACCAGCGGCCAATCCTTACGCGCGCAATGGGAAAAAACCTGGGAGGCTCAACTTCTCGGTAGTCTCGTGCGGGCCATTCGCCGGCGTGGAAAGTGGATCCTGATCGATCTCGAACCCGCGGGGCTCCTGGTGCTGCATCTCGGCATGACCGGTCAATTAACGGTCGTTTCCACTGCAACCGCCGTCGAGAATCATGTTCATTTGACTTTCGACCTCGACACCGGCGATCAGCAATTACGCTTTCGCGACATTCGCCGCTTCGGCTCCGCCACCTATCATCAAGATGAACAGGAGTGGATCACCCAGAACCCGGAACGCCTCGGGCCGGAGCCGTTCGACATGGAAGCGCGCTATTTCCGCGAAAAATTAGCGAAGACGGATCGCTCGCTGAAAGCGATTTTGCTCGATCAGAGCGTGGTGGCCGGGGTCGGCAATATTTACGCGGATGAATCGCTCTACACTGCGAAACTCGATCCGCGCCGCCGCGGCCGGGATCTTCAGAAGACCGAGGCGGATCGATTGCGGAAGGCGATCGTGACCGTGTTGACACGGGCGATCAAGTATCGCGGCTCGACGATCCGCAACTACGTCGGCGGGTCGGGCCTCAAGGGCGGCTATCAAGACGAGTTTCTTGTTTACGGCCGAACGGAAAAACCGTGCTATCGGTGCAAGACGCCGATTGAGTGCATACGCTTGGCGGGACGCTCGACCCATTTTTGTCCTGCCTGCCAATTGCCGGAGGCTCGCCGCTAAACCCATGTCGTACCGAGCCTTTAAACGATTGCTGGGGGAAACAAGCCTGGAGCGGAAGTGCCGTTTCTTGCTCGGGGCGGGCATTCTGTTCCTAATCACGATCAGCTTCTGGGTATACGCCCGGCAGACAGAGCATCTGGCCTACGACCAAACGGCTTCCACCGGCCGCCTGCTGATTTCGCCGATCGTCGCCCGGCTTCATGTCGAGAACAAGCTCAGCTACAAGGCGATGGAGGAATTCCAGGACAAGACCGACGATCTGGGTGGGACCGACGTCAACGAATACAAGTACACGCTTTTGAAACCCAAGGCCCGTAAGCCCGAGAACAAGCCCGAGGGTGAAGAACTCGCCATCCTGAATCGATTTATCAATGACCCGAAAAAGAACGAAGAATCCCGGCTGATCTCGTCACAAGGAGTCTTTTACTACTACGGAGCCATCCGCGCCAGCAAGAGTTGCCTGGAATGCCACGGCAAGACCAAGGAAGAGCGCGAGGAGTTCGGCGTCGAAACGCTCGAAGAGAACAATCTAATGGGCGTGATGGCGATCCGCTTATCGACGAAGACTCTCGAAAGCGGCGTCCACGTCAACCGTGCGTTGCTGATTTCGACGGCCCTCCTGACCGCCCTGCTCATCATGGCCGGCAGCTATCTCATCATTCGATATGTGATCGTCAAACCGGTCAAGCACTTGAAGGAAGTGAGCGATGCCATCGCGGCCGGGCAATTGAATGTCCGCTCCGAGATTCAAACCGGCGACGAATTCGAGGACCTCAGCCATGCTTTCAACCGCATGCTTCGCAATCTAATGAGCATGCAAGACCGCCATCAACGCCTCAATACCGACCTCGATCGTAAAGTCGATGAACTCGCTCACGCCAACATGGCACTCTACGAGTCCAATCGTTTGAAAAGCGACTTCCTGGCGACCATGAGCCACGAACTCCGTACGCCGCTGCACAGCATTCTCGGCTTCAGCGATGTGCTCCTCGCGTCCGGCGGCCAGTTGAACGAGAAGCAAGCACGCTGGGTCAGCAACATCAAGGGGAGCGGCCAGCAACTCCTGAATCTGATCAACGACATCCTCGACCTCGCCAAGATCGAGGCGGGCAAGATGGAGGTACGTCCGGAGGAATTATCCATCCCCGAATTCTGCGAAAGCCAGATGACGATGCTCCGGCCGCAGGCGGAGAAGAAGAACATCGACCTTCGAACTCAGTACGATTCGGCTCTGCCGCTCATCAAACAAGACGCGGCGAAACTTCGGCAAATTCTTTCAAATCTGCTTTCGAATGCCATTAAGTTCACTCCCGAGGGCGGCCGCGTGCTGCTCAAGGCGCATACTGATGGCACCGATATTGTTTTGACCATCACCGATACGGGTGTCGGTATCGCACCCGAGGACCAGGAAGCGATCTTCGAAAAGTTCCGCCAATCGGGAAACCCCCTGACCCGCGAGCACGAAGGAACTGGCCTTGGCCTTTCGATTGTCCGCGAACTTTGCAAGCTGCTAGGGGGCGACGTGAGCCTCAAGAGTGAACTCGGCCGCGGCAGCACGTTCACGGTCCGTTTGCCCAAGGAGAGTAAACCCAATCCGCAACTCGAACTTCAGTGGGGGATTCGGCAATTGACCTTTGTCAACGGCCGGCTTGCGGAAAATCGCGAGACGCCGCCTGTATTGCCTGAACTCGCCTCCTCCGCCCCGACCATCCCGCCCACGGAGAAGGCATGAGATTCCGCCGGCTACACGGTTGGAACGTCGGCCCGAGCGAGCATGAGTAAAACCGACTATTTTTGACCCATGCTGACGAACTTTACCATGAATGAAAGGCACGTCCTCTGTCTCCCGATTGCTTGCTGAGTTGGGCATAGCCGCTGAATCGCCTTTGACACGCTTGGCCGACACGAAGCGTGCGATGAGCGTACTCCATCCAGAGGACTGCCCGATCAACGTATCTTGCCACTTCCCGGCTATTTTCCTGCAAAGGCCTCTCTCCGTTCGACGATAGAAATAGTGAGGCGAGAGATATGAGCGAATGAACAGCAATCTCTTTGCCAACTCGGATCACTGATTTGCCTTCGCCACCACAACGTGTTGTTCGTCCTTCGTAACTCCTCTGGGAATTGGCCGTATAATGCAACTGCCTAGCCGATTTCGACACGCTTTTAACCCTTGGATCGGCCAGATTGGGTTGTATCCGCTCTCAAACGGTTTATACTTGAGCGTGGGCGGTGAACACCTTGACCAATGTGGTCCGTTCGCGGCAGCCCGAGGTGCTAAGCGTATTCCTCGACCCCTTAGCAGATGGTCGCGCCGGCAGGCGGCCTCGAAAAAGTCGATAACGCGGCTAAAAGCCGCTTGCTCATCAGAATGTCGCCAGAAGGGTCGCAACATGGAAACGCAAACTTTGGAAAAGAAAGTCATCCGGCAGGAACTGGTTGCTCGCGTCCGTCAAGAGATTGTCGCCGGGAGGTATGACACTCCGGCTAAGCTTGAAGCCGCTTTCGAACGTCTGCTCAACCGGATTGAGCAAGATTGATCGCGAAGTTTAATCCGAACAGGGTTGCCAGGATCATGCTGATCTTGGCAACCCTGTTCGCTTTCTCCCTATAATGAAGGTAGGAACGCTCGTTCGAGCTACCCAACAGGGAGTTTTATCGTTGTCTCTACCATCCCTTCAAGTTTCGCAATCACCAGAAGAGAAGTTCCGGGAGTTTCTCGCTAGCCGGCCGCGCCCCCAGCGTTTCACGGGTCAACAGCGCGATTTGGTTCAGCACATTTTCGCCCGCCATCATCATTTCACGACGGAACAGTTGATTCGTGATCTGCAATCGGCCAACCTTAACATCAGTCGGGCGACCGTCTATCGCACGCTCTCGAAACTCGTCGATGCCGGCCTGCTCCGCAAACTTGAGATGGGGGCCGACACCTATTACGACCACGATTACGGCTATCCCCAGCACGAACATCTCGTTTGCGAACACTGCAAGCGTCTAATCGAATTTCAAGATCCCGCCATTGAGGAAGCGATTCGCGCCGTGAGTGAGGCGAACCAGTTTCAGTTCAGCGGCCATACTCTGATCGTACGTGGCGTGTGCGTCGACTGCAATCGCGCTCGAGCGACGAAACGGATGTTGGATTTGATTTAAGCGCACAAAAAAACCGCGAGCAGGGAACGTCCTTGTCCCGGGCTCGCGGTTCACGATCCGGAAATCCCTTTCCGGATCAATTCCTGGGACCACCCAGAGGCGGCACCGGATTCACGCGGCCGCCGCCATTGGCGGGGCCGGCAGGTGTCAAAAGTCCGGCCGTTTCTTCCTGATATGCCAGTTCCTTCTGCAAGGGGAAGTCAGGTTCCGCTGGGAAGTATTGCGGCAGATGCTCGAGATAATGTCCTGAGGGGAGCGTCATGCCGCCCATCCAGGTTTGGCATCCGGTGAGGAAGGTCAGAACCATTCCCAACCCGGCCGTCGCCAGCATTTTCCCGCGGCGTTTGTCGTCCATCATTCCACATCCCCTGCGCGCCATCGGATCTTACCAAGTCAATCCTTGACCGGTTCGCCGCGATGATCCTCGACACTTATCCCCTATCCTTTCATCGGCAGAGTGTTGTTCCGAATTGATCGATTCTTCAGGAAAGTTGTCGGATACCGTCTCTCCGAGTAGATCGCGTCGTGCCGGTTGACCCGGCAAGGTGGGAATCCTAGCATGATGAGCGTTCGTACTGCGAAAACCGACGGAGTGGATGGCATGACGATAGCGAACCGATACGTGAAATCGCGGTATTCGATCCCGCCATTGCAAATTCGCTGGGATGCCCGGCATTCGCCAATTCCCGTCGCGGAAGTCCGCGGATCGAATCGTCATGGAACTTCCGGTCTGGAAGCTCCGCCTTGGATCGATACGGGAATACCTGGCGAGCCCTTCCATTTTTCGGAGCAGATGCGGTTGCTCTGCGCGGACATCGCGGCCAAGTTCGAACCGCTACGGCACGTTGATGTGTCGCGGATCATCTTTACGTTCACGCAAGCCAGGAACTTCCGGTTTCATGGTTTACAGGCACGCGTGACTCCGCTGCGTTTTCAAGGCGGCGAGCTCCACCGCGTCCATCGAGGTGTCCCCTTCCAGGTCCAGCAATTTTTCCAGGACCAAGTGGAAGTGCTCTATGTGGTCTCGTTTTGCCTGCCTCGTTTCCTCAATCGGGATTTTGACGATAAGTTTGTAACGATCTTCCATGAACTCTTTCACATCAGCCCCGCGTTCGACGGCGACTTACGCCGCCACGCCGGACGCTGTTCAATCCATACCAAGAGCCAAAAGAAATACGATCAAGAAATGACCTTCATGGCCCGCGACTACCTGAACGGCGGAGCAGATCCGAAACTACACGGCTTTTTGCGTCTCAACTTCGCTCAGCTTCGCCATCGGCACGGCAAGATCGTCGGCCATGTTACCCCTCGGCCGAAAATCGTACCGGTGCGGAGCACGCCGCGAAGTTCGACCGTGCACGTATGACCCAAATTGCGTGCCATACCCACGGCTTTGCGTGGGCATGTGAACCATAAGAGTGCCAGCATGCCCACGCAAAGCCGTGGGCATGGCACACGCACTCGCCATATCACTTACGCCGCCAGCGCCCGTCGTCCGTGAACGACTTCTTCATACACACTTCTAGTTTGCCGAGCGCAACGTTCCCCTGTGAACCCCGCCGCGTGCCTCTCTCCACCTTGCCGAGAATGCAACCAATAATCGTCATCGACCAACATCCGCCGCATTGCTTCTCGCCAGCCGACAAGGTCGTCCGATGCGAGGAGATGTCGGCCTTTCGGTAGAATTTCACGCACGGAACCCGTAGTGGAAGCGATCACCGCGCCGCCGCAGGCCATCATCTCCAGGGGCGGAAAGCCGAAACCCTCGTAGTGGCTCGGGAAGACAAGTGCCCGAGCGCCGTTATAGAGCGCGGGAAGATTTTCCTCCGCGGCGTAACCCAAATGCTGAACGCCTGACCGGCGAGCGGTTGTCTCGTAGTAGACGCGAATTTCCTCGGTCCGCCATCCCCAGCCGCCAACCAGAACGAGCGGATGGCGTTCTCGCAAATCGCTTGGCAAATCGCAATACGATTGCATGAGCATCAGCAAATTCTTGCGCGGCTCGATGGTGCCAACGTGTAGCAGATACCCCGGTTCGAGATTCAGATCCGCCAGCATGCTCTTGACCTGATCGATGGCGAGCGGCCGAAAGTGCGGGCGCACGCCCAAGTGAACGGTGGAAACCTGATTCGCGGGAACCCCCAGGTGATCGATGATTTCACGGCGAACGGATTCCGAGTCCGCGATCAGGTGCCGGCAGCGCGGCAGATTCTTCAAGAAATTCGTTTCGAAACGGCGGACGCGCTCGACGGGATGCCACTCGGGATGCAGTAGGGCTGACAAATCATGGATGGTCGCCACGACTGGCAACTCGCACTTCCAAGGGATGTAATTCGGTTCGTGATAGAGCTCGCAACCGGAGCGATTGGCCTGTAACTCAAACGCTTTCTGAAATGCAACCGCTCCCAATCGCTTCATTACCCGCGAGGGCGATGGAAGCCACGTGCGTTTCTTGGGTGCGGCTGATTTGGGGGAAGGAGCCTTAACTTTCCCGGGCCTCAATAGGCGGCCGACGATCTTGCGGACGACTGGGCCAGGAAAGAACATCAATTCATCGTCGCGGCCGAGTTCATTGAGATGCGCGTGAAGGCTCTCGATGTAATGCCCGATACCGGTTTTGGGGCGTAGCGATGCCACGCCGTTGAAAAGAACACGCATCCCCGCTCCGTGGAAGGGTGGAACCAGCGGGTCCTACCCGCCCGGAGCGGCATAGCGTGGAGTTCAAATTGGGTCAATGGAGGTCAGGCGGCAATGGCACCCGGAGCGGGCGGAGCTTGTGACACGCTGGCCTTGTACGCATCGATGATTTGTTTTGCGGGACCAATGCGAACGATCTGGCCATGATCCATCCATGCAGCTTTCGAACACATGGAGGAAATGCTTTCGAGATCGTGCGAGATCAAAATCATCAGCCGCGCTTGCGACATCAGCGATTGCATTCGGTCGCGAGCCTTGTTCTGGAAAGAGAGGTCGCCGGCCCCGAGAACCTCGTCAATCAAGAGAATTTCCGGCTCAATCGCGGACGCGATCGAGAAGGCCAAGCGAATCATCATGCCGGCGGAGTAGTAGCGAACGGGCATGTCGAGGAACTGGCCAAGTTCGCTGAAATCAGCAATTTCCTGAACCTTCTTCTGGATACTCGTGGGCGTTTCACCCTGCATGTATCCCCGGTAACGAATGTTGTCCCAGCCGTTGGCATCGGACTCGAATCCAAGGGAAATATCGAACAGGGAACTGATTTTGCCGTCAACTTCTCGAGTGCCGTTCGTGGGCGGATAGACACCGGCAATTAGTTTCAGCAACGTACTCTTGCCGGCTCCATTGTGGCCAATAATGCCCAGCCGCTCTCCATCGTTTAAATCGAGATCGACTCCGCGCAGGGCATTGACGTCGATGTAAGGATTCACTGATTCTCGATAAAGACGACGAACCAGATACTCTTTTAATGTAATGCGCCGGGCCTGCCGGACCCGGAAGCAGAGACTGACGTCGTTGAGTAGAATTCGAGCCATTTGCCATCCTGCCTTGAACACCGATTCCTGGTGGAGCACCCTTAAGACTGCCTAGGAAGGCCGTCCACTAGCACTTTCGCTCACAGATGAAAAATCAATTTTTTTTCAAACTTGGCGAGCGCGGCGATCGCTAGGCTACCAAACATCCCGACGACGATTGCCGCTTTCGCGAAAGCCCACATCGTGGGAACTTGGCCGGTGATGATCGGCATGCGAACCAATTCAAGAAACGTCACGACCGGATTGATGCTCAACAAGATGCCCAGCCCGCGATCGAGAATCATCTTGGACGGATACATGATCGGCGTCAGGAAGAAGAAGATCTGGAAAATCACTTCCAGAAGCTGCTGCGTATCCTGGAAGTAAACGGTCATGAACCCCGCCAGCACCGAGATCGACAAGCAAAACATGAAGAGCATCAGCAAGCCTGGGACCAAAATCCACGAGTTGGCGAATAGCGGAATGCGCTGCTCCGGGAGCAAGACAAAGACTGCCACTATCACCACGGCCAGGGCAATCAAAAAATGAATGGCCGCCCCGAGGACCGTTCGAAGTACGTATATCGACAATGGCAACGGGCATTGCCTTATGTAGGATTCGTTCCGAAAAAACGTCTGACAGCCAGATAACGCGGAGGTTCTCACGAAGTCGAAGAGTGTGATTCCCGCGAGGAAATAGGGGCCAAACTGCCGCCAATCGGGGTTGTTAAACCAAGCACCGAAGACGACGCAGAAGACGACAGTCATCAGCAAGGGATTCATCAGGGACCAGCCAACGCCGAGAATCGATCGACGGTAACGGGTACGAAGGTCCATCACGACCAGCGACATCCAAAAATGTCTAAAATCCCAGATCGTTGCTATTTGTTTGACCATCGCGTCCTCCCACCCTCCCTGACGAGCTCATCTTTGGCATCTTGCCGTTGCCGAAAATAATCGAGATCGCCACATTCCGCCAGTCGAATTCACCTGGCTGGGCCATCGGTTCTCCTGTTCTTCAAAAATCGACCGTCTTACTTAGCGACATGCGTCGAAAATTGTGAAATTGGAGAGATGATAAGGTGGGAAATATCATTCGAGTGATTGAATTGAAAATGGAGTCTACGCATACTCCCCAGCCATCCCAAGATGCATTTTTTCGTGGCCATTTCGCAAAATTTAAGCAACCAACTACACTGATAATCCATCATTCGCTCAATCGACGAAGGGATCGGCACCGATGTCGCCAAGTTGTTCGCGCTTTTGGCGATGGTAATACATCATGTCAAGCCGTTGCCGGTAATGTTTCCGTTCCGTTCGTTTTTGAGCCTTGATGAACAACGGTCGAAGCGTGCTCCAATCGGTCGATTGCATGGAACTTGCCAGGCTTTCGAGTTCCGCTCTCTTCATCGGTCCGAGTGCTTCGAGCAGTTTGTCTTCCAGAGAAAGAAAAAACTGTCCGCTGCCTGGATCGCCCTGCCTGCCGGCCCGGCCGAGTAACTGGCGATCGATGCGTGAGGCCTCGTGGCGTTCCGTACCGATAACATGCAGCCCCCCCACCGCGACGACCTGTTCGTGGAGCCGCCGCCATTCCTCCTGGATCGAGATTAGTTGCCGCTGTCGTTCATCGTCCGAGATGTTTGGGTCAAGCCGCAGAGCCTCGATCGCACTCTTTGTGTTGCCGCCCAGAATGATATCGGTGCCGCGGCCGGCCATGTTGGTGGCCACGGTAACCGCGCAGGGACGACCCGCTTGCGCGATGATCGACGCTTCCTGTTCGTTTTGACGGGCATTCAACACCTGGTGTTCGATCCCGGCCTTGCGGAGTCGCTCGGAGATCGCCTCCGATTTTTCCACGGATCGCGTGCCGATGAGTACGGGCCGGCCCTTTACTCGCATGGCTGCCACTTGCTTCACGATTGCGTCGAATTTCGCGTTTTCAGTGGGATGAACGACATCGGGATACTGTTCGCGAATCACCGGTTTGTTCGTGGGGACGGCGATCACCCAACGGCCATAAACGCGGCGAATTTCACGTGAATTGCCCGCGAGAGTACCGCTCATGCCGCTCAGATGCTCGTAACGTCGAAAATAACTCTGAAACGTGATTTGCGCCGCGTGGTCGGCCGCCAAATGGACCGGCACGCCTTCCTTGGCTTCGACCGCCTGATGCAATCCATCGCGCCAGTGGCGGTCGGGCATCGGACGGCCGGTGCTTTCATCGACAATCACGACCTTGTCCTTGATGATCATGTAATGGTGATCGCGGACAAAACGATGATGAGCCTGCAGGGATTTCTCGACAGCCTCAAAGAGCTTATCGAACGCCTTGGCGTGCTCGCCCACGGGGGGATTCGAATATCGGAGCAAGGCCTTGCCCACTTCGGTCAGTTCGATTTTCTCTTTCTTTCCATCGAAGCCGAAATGAATGCTGGGCTTCATGGTTCGAGCCACCTGATCCGACCAATGATAGACGATCGCTTCTTCCGGCTTCGCCATGCGTGTCGGGGCACTGATGACCAATGGCGTGCGGGCCTCGTCGATGAAAATGCTATCCACTTCATCGACCAAGGCGCACCAGTGGCCGCGCTGCACGCGTTGATCGACGATTGCTCGCCGTTCGCCCTGCTGCCAGGCAGCCCAGAACGGAGAACGCGGCACTTGACCGCCAACCTGCTTCAGGCGGTCGCGTAAAAAATCAAAGCCAAATTCCGACGCCGTGCCGTAGGTGATGTCCTGCCGGTACGCGGCGGCACGCTGCGGCTCTTCCAATTGCTGCCAGAGGACGCCGACCGATAAACCCAGCAGGCTAAAAACAGGTCCAAGCAACTCGGCATCGCGTTTGGCCAGGTAGTCGTTCACGGTGGCAACATGGACGCCTTTTCCCGTCAAGGCGTGGAGAAAGGCGGGAAAACTGGCCGTAAGCGTCTTCCCTTCACCAGTGGCCAGTTCGACCAGGTTTCCCTGAAACATCACAATGCCGGCCGCGAGTTGCACATCGAACGGACGCATTCCCAGCACGCGCCCGATGGCGACGGAACAAAGGCCAAAACCCTCAGCAATAAATGCATCGCCAGCCTCGCCGCGCCGGGCTCGGCCGCGCAGCCCATCCACCCTCGCTTTGATTTCAACACCGCTCAGGTTGCCGAACTCTTGTTCGTGATGACGAATCCGCGGGAGCAATAACGCGGCATGTGCCAGGCGGCGCGTCCACGGCATGCCGATACGAGAAAAGACTCGATTGGAAAAAGGGGAACCCAGCCGATCGGTGGTCGGCTGCAAAGAAGGGATCGCCGTGACAGGAATACTCTTTGCGTTGCTCAAGCGGGGATCTCCTATCCCTCGGGCCGATTTCAGGCCTCGGCCGTGGTTTCCCACTTCGGCTTGAAGCCTTCCTCGCGGGGCCGGTTCTTGTTGAACGTGCGGGCCAAACCGATCAGGGCTTTACACTGTTCGCGAAACGAAGCGAGAAGATCGCCTTCCTGCAAGCTCCGCTGCGCCGCTTCGTTGTACTTTTTGTAGGCGGACCAATCAACCTGAAACGGCCGGCCTTCGAGTTGCTCCTTCAGATGCGCGCCAAGCTTGAGGAGCTTATCCACGATTGGCCTTTCAATCCGGCAGGGATAATCCCTATAGACGTTTTGTCGGCGCGGCAACTCGGGCTCCCTCTCCGCATCCCGGCGTTGTTTCTTAGCGTGAAAGACCAGGCCGACCAAACCGCCGATGATGGCAAGGGCGGCGAAAGCAATCAAGATCGAACTTCCACGAGTTTCAGTGGCTTCGAAAACGACTGCCCCCACTGCGCAGAGAAAGCCGGCCGCAAGTACCATCAACGGCCAGGGAATGAACTGGTTCCAACGATGCCACAAGCGGGTGCAGAGGACTTTAAATGGCGAGGCAGGTTTTATGCTCATCGCCTTGGTCGAGGCTTCATCGCCGCCGATCCGAGCGATCACCGCCGTGATGTTATCCGGCCCACCGCGTAGATTCGCGAGTTCGATCATGAACTTGCCCGCTTCGCTTGGCGAAAGAGCCGAGACGATCGATCCCACTTCCTCGGGCGTCACCTGGTTGCTCAGCCCGTCGCTACACAAAACGAAAGTGTCGCCGGGAAAAAGCGGATACGGGCCCTCGACATCGACTTGAACGAGGACATCCGGCCCAAGGGAACGGATGATCACGTTCTTCTTGACGTCTGACAAGTCTTCGGGGGGCACACCGAGCCGGCGGGCCATTTCCCAGGCGTAACTGTGGTCGAACGTGAGTTGTTCGATCTTGCCGTCGCGAACCCGGTATGCACGGCTGTCGCCAACATGAGCAACCCAGGCACCTTCTTCGCGAAGAATGAGCGCCGTGCCAGTCGTCCCCAGTCCTTTGAATTCGGGGTTCGACTGACCGATGGCAAAAATGCCGGAATTGGCTTCCTGAAAAGCACGCCGCAGCGCGTTCAGAATTCCTTCGTGAGCGTGCTTGGCGTAAGTGAGCGGGATTTCCTGAACGGCCATCGCGCTGGCCTTCTCGCCGACCGCGTGGCCGCCCATACCGTCGGCCACAATCAAGACATGCCCGACCTTCTGCCAATAGTCCTTGTCTGGCGCCTTCTGGATCGAGAAAGCGTCCTGATTATGACTACGGCGGATGCCGACATCCGTCTCACCGGCAATTTCAAGATCGTCAAATCGTGGCACAGGCCACTCCGGAGAGCTTGCTTGACATCAAAACTTCTTATTATGGTAGCACGCGAATCGTCGGAAGTATAGTTGTCGCGCCGATTCACTTCACGGATTGCCCCAATTCGCAAGCCTACAGCCCTTGCTCGGCCGTTACAAATTCCCGAGATTCCGGAAGATAGCCGGCGATTGAGCTTGCTCGGATCGCGAGAGGATTCTATACCCGCACCCACTCGATAGGCGATCTTTGGGGGCGAAACCACGATTGGTGGGGGCGATATGTCGTACCGTGGCTGTTTGTGTCTAGCAAGCGTCGGCATCCTGACTCTGATGTCCGGCTGCGTGGAACGCCGTTTCGTGATCGATTCGAATCCGCCGGGTACGAAGGTCTACGTCAACAACCGTCCCGTTGGTTTCACACCGGTCGATGTCCCGTTTGTCTACTACGGCACTTACCTAATTACTCTCGAACGCGATGGTTATCAGACCAAGACGATTGAACAACGGGTTGCCGCCCCCTGGTACGCCTACCCACCCCTCGACTTCCTGACCGAGAACATCTATCCCGGAAAAGCATCTGATATCCGCCGACTCGACTACGAAATGACACCCTTGGCACGCCCGAATCTCGACGAACTCCGTTACCAGGCGGAAGAACTTCGAGAGCGAGGCCGCAATCTGCCGGAACCGACCATCCCGGTCGAACCGAGAACGCAGCGCCCCGCTCCAGCACCCGTGCGCCCACCGGTCGATCCGAGGCCGCCGGTCCAGCCGCTGCCGACGATTCTACCGCCTGCCTCTCCCTATGCCGTTGAACCAATATTGCCGAAGCCGTAGATCGATTGGCGAGCCGGCTCCCGTGAGGGGCCGGA
>JAIOQJ010000173.1 GCA_021413475.1 Planctomycetota bacterium
CGATGGCCGAGATCGAACAGGCGATTCCCGAGTACCGATTTCTCGAACCGCGGAATTTTGCGAAAGACACCATTACTATCAAACCCGAAAAAGAGGTAATCGAAGTTGTCTCGAAAGGCGGCGTCTATCAAGTGTTTGGCGGCAAATCCCGCTACGATGTCACCATCCTGCCCACTGATCCCAACGCCAGCGAAGTTGTATTGTTGCCGGCGGCCGGCCGTGTGGAAGTCTCCGACGTCGCGAAAGATGGCCGGGCGGCTCGGTTCATCATCACCGTTCTCGACAATCCTACCCTTCGGCAAACGGTCCGCCTCGATTACACCTTCACGATCAACGGCCAGCCATCTCAAGGCGAGATCTACTTATCCATTCGGCCGTCGAACGAAAAACTCTGGACCGTCGCATTCACTGCCGGCGTCGCACTCACCGCTAAAGGACTCCTCGGTTTCGGTCCCGCGCTGTTTAAGCCGGAAAGCGACGCGGGCATCTTCGAACACATCGGCGACCTGTTCCAGGCACGCTGGTCGGATTTGATCCAAATGGCTTCGATTCCGTTCATCCGTGCCGGACTTTGGCTTGTGGATGTGATCATGCGGCAGTTTGATGATGTTTAGAAATGTCGGCTAATGCGAGTCTACTTGCGGGAGTGCAGGACCCACTTTGCATCTGTTAGTGAACCGTAAGTGAGCCTTTGGTAGGATTTCGTGGGGGCTAAACGCTGGAACTCGTTGCAGGGAAGCAACTTGGCTGCACAGAAACCAGGTCCGGAAGATCTCAAGCGAGTGGAAGAACTGGCGAAAGCGTGGGGGAAAGTCATTGTGCGGCAGCATTGGGGCAAGAAGGGCCCTGGTCTGGACGCGACGTTGACGCACATGGAAGAGGTCGCGATGTCGGCCGTGCGTGCCTTGCTGGCGGGGACCCGTAATCACAGATCAGGTCTTGCACTCTTTGATGGGCGGTTTCTAGTGATCATTCGTTCCCATTACCTTTGTTCGTGAATCCGCGACGCGAAGCGGAGCGTTTGAGGGCAACCGGAAAATTGGATCGACAGGCAAAGTTACCGATCCTTCGCTGTTTTCCGGAACCGTCGTATTCCTTGTAAAGCATGGAAAGCGAGGATAAATCGGCGAGAAGGGTATTTTCAGAGGAAAAGAGAGAAGGGAAACGTTGAGGCAATGCCGAAACTAGAAGCAGACTCAGGTCCTCCTGGCATTCTCGAAAGGGAATGGACTCCTCTTTGCCCGCCGGCGTCGAGGAATCCGGGGAGGAGGAATCCTAGTTGTTACGGCATGGCACGGGCAGGCGATCTCAAACGTTGAGAATCGTCAGCCTATTGGCCCGGACCCGCGCCACCGAAATCTCAACGGAGGTTAGTTACGTGAATGCTGCCTTGTTAATGCTGACCTCGGCTTGGATGGCCGGCGCTGATCATCATGCGCCTACTGCTGCTCCTGCCGTCGTCTCGACCGGATCGAGCTGTGCAACGGGCGGTTGCGCCACTGCGACATGCGACGATCCGTGCGCCAAGAAACATGGTCTCTTCGACCGTCTGAAGGGTAGATTCGCCAAGGGTTGCGGCTGTGAAGCCGCCCCGGCCTGTGCACCGGCACCGGTTTGCAAGGTGGAAGCTCCGAAGTGCAACACTTGCAATGCCGCTCCGGCTTGCGACTCGTGCGGCAGCCCCGGCCTGTGGAGCAAGTTCAAGGCCCGGTTCTCGAAGCATGGCGCTTCGAGCTGCAACACTTGCGATAGCTGCGCCAGTGGAGCTCCGGTCACGACCGGCACCAGCAATCCGGAAGTGATTCCTCCCCCGAAGGACAAGAAGGAAATGCCCAAAGACCTTCCGAAGGGTGGCGTGACCAACCTTCGCGTTGAGCCGATCGTTACCCCGGTTGTGGCCCCTCGGCCGACGATCGATGTCAGCGGCCCGACGAACCCCTTCTGATCGATGCGTATCAAACGCACAAGAGGGCGGCCGCTTCTCGTTCGAGATTCGGCCGCCCTCGGTTTTTCGTTTCAAGCCCCTCGCTTGCGCGTCGGGTTAACAATCTCGATCAGTCTCCATAGACCTTCGTCGGCTCGATCTTGACCACCGGTTCCACCAAGCTCGAGGTGGTGAGCGAAGCCTTGAAGCGGGCATCGCCCTTGGCAACGGCGGTCAATGTCAGCTTGTATACAACGTCCGCCCGAGGAGCCAGGCGCGACAACGGCTGGAAGATGATCTCGTTACCGACCACGTCGTACTTCTGCGACGACTGAATATTCTTGAGCTTCAGTTGCGCGGGAATCGTACAAACGAGCTTCACATCGGTTTCGGCCTTGGTGCCGGTGTTCGTCACTTTGATCTCATACGCCGTGTCCGAAGCCACTTCGACGGGATCTTCGACATCCACCAACTCCATCAAGATAGCCGACAGGCCTTCGACGGCGGTCTTGAGTTCTTGATCGACTTTCATGCCGCGAGAGGCATGAGCGGTGATCTTGTGGGTGAACTCACCCTGGGTGGCCGCGAGAAGTTCGACTTTCACTTCTTTCGACTGACCGGGAACGAGCTCGCCGATGAACCACTTCACGCTGTTCGTGGCATCGTCGTGCTGACCGCCAGCATCCGCCTGGACGAACTTGAAGCCGGTCGGCACCGTTTCGGTGACGAACACGTTGGTCGCCGGTGCATCCCCCGGATTCGTGACCTTGAACGTGTAGGTGGCCTTCTTTTCGAGATACCGAAGTTTCGGACCATTCACCACCAGGTCGAGGCGAGGCTGGATTACATTGAGAGAGACGGTATCGGAAGCCTTCAAGCCTCCGTCGCCCTCAACGAATACATCGCACTTCTGCTGGCCAGCCGATTTGGTGACGCAAGGGAGCACGACATTTCGGCTTTCGCCGGCACCCAGGGTGCCGAGGTCGTAACTGAGTTTGTTGCCGCGAATGCTTTCCAGGCCTTCGGCGAGCATCGCCGTGATCTTCACGTGTTCGGCAGTGTGATCGCCCGGGTTGCTGATCGTCATGACCACGTTGGCCGGATCACCCACCAGGACTTTTTCTGGAACGGTCACCTTGACCGCCAGTTTGGGCTCGCGGACCCGAACACGCATCACCGAGGTGCCGGTGAACGTGACCCAGGCCTGGCAATTCAGATCGCCACGCTGCGGCGAGGCGAGCTTCATGACGATTCGGCGTTCCTGCTTGACGAGCAAGTTGCCGAGTTCCCAGACCAGGACATTGTCCATATTCTCGGCCTTCGGCTCGGCGTTCACAATGTTCACGCCCGTTGGAACGCGAACCTGAACGATGACTTTCTGAACAGGAATGGTCGAAGTGTTCCGAACGACGAGCGTGTAGTCGGCCGGTTGGCCAACCTTCAACGACGTTGGGCCGATCCACTCGAGGCCCACGCCCGGCTGCGTCGACGACATCGCCGGCTCAACAGACGCGGAACGAACCGCCTGTTCGGGTGGAACCAAAGGTTCTTCAACCTTGGCGGCGGCTCAGGCTTTGTCGAGCGCGGACTTGCAACCGGCTTGGCGATCGGTGCTGGATCATCGAGATCGATGATCTTGAGCGAACCGGACTCGACGGTCGGCTGCATCGGTACGCGTTCGATGATTGGCTTAGCCGCCGCTTTCTTTGGTTCAGCGGCAGTCTGGGCGGAGCCCAGCGTCGCCCACGAAACGAGGCCGATGACGCCCAACATGGTCAGGCCGGCCAGGAAATACCACTTACGCATCTTGTTTCCCCCTTCAATGGACCGGACTGGTCCTCGGATCCACCATTGGCCCTCCGGATGAAAGCGCAAGGTGGACGTCCCGTAAATCCGGGCCCAACCCGATCGCTCACCCTGGGCGTACCCAGTGTCGAGAGTCGGGGGGCTTATAACTCGATTGGCAGTCGAGTCAAGCCGTGTTTCACGATCATTCGTGAAATTTGGCGGAGATTTTTCCGCGATTTCGCGAAGCGCACACCCGAAGAATTACCAAAATTCTCCCGATTTCCGCTTGCTCGAATTTTCCGCTACGGGTATTGGACGGCAAATACGTTTTCGATCCAATACTTCCACCGCAAGGGGCCTCCCATGAGGATGCTCGCGTGGCTATCGCGAACTTTGCAAACTGAGCAAGACGCGACGGCCCAATCGCACTCTCGCAAAAAGCTTAACGTCGAAATCCTCGAAGCACGCGAGGTGCCCGCGACGTTGAGCCTGACTGGCGGAATTCTGAGCGTGGTGGGCACTCCCCTTGATGACCGCATCGCGATCTCGCTTGACACGGCACTCAATCAAGTCGTGGTTCAAGATAACGGGAATGTGATCGGTCGTTTCGCGTCGGCAAGCGTCACTTCTTTGCAGGTTGCCACGGGCAACGGCAATGACCGGATCCAAGTCACCGAGGATGTCAAACAACCTGCCGTGCTCGATGGCGGCAACGGCAAGAACACGATCATCGCGGGCGGCGGTGCCACCACACTCATCGGGGGTACGGGCGACAGCAAGCTGGGCGGCGGCACTGGGGCTTCTAATTTTGTTGGAGGCAGTGGCAACGAATTGATCGTGGGGGGCACGGGGACGAATACGGGCTCTACCGGCGGCGACTTTAACAACGTTCAACGCGTCAATGCCTCGAACACGATCACCACGAATCCGAATGACATTGTTCTGATCAACAATCCGAATCCGAGTACGGTTTCGTCGCAATCCACGACTGTGATCACCGCCGACGAAGTCCGCCTCCTGTTGCTTCGGGCCACGGCGGCCTCGAGATCGACGGACGCCATCATCGCGATTACTGATCGCAATGGCCGCATTTTGGGTGTCCTCGTTGAGGACGGGGTTGACGCGAACATTCGAAATAATCCTGAACAACTCACCTTTGCGGTGGACGGTGCGGTAGCACTCGCGCGCACGGGTGCCTTTTTCGCGAACAACCAGGCACCGCTTACGTCGCGAACCGTCGCCTTCATCAGCCAATCGCCGATCACTCAGCGTGAAGTGGAATCGAATCCCAACGACACAAATCCGAATTCAACGGTCCGTGGTCCTGGCTATGTTGCCGCCGTCGGGGCGAATGCCCATTTTCCGCCCGGCGTTCCTAACACGCCTGAAGTCGATCTTGTCGGTATCGAACATACGAACCGCGACAGCTTGATCCATCCAGGAGCGGACGGGATCAAAGGCACCGCCGACGACGTGAAGTTGCCCTATCGTTTCAATATCAATCCCGCATTTGTGCCTGCCGGCAAGCAGATTTTCGCTCCCGAATCGTACGGGTTTTCTTCCGGGATCATGCCCACCGCTCAAGCACGTGGTATCGGTACACTCCCTGGCGGCATCCCGCTTTATAAGAACGGTGAACTCGTCGGCGGCATCGGCGTCTTCTTCCCAGGCAAAACTGGTTACGCCACCGAAGAGAATTCAGCGACTAGCGCGACCTACGATCCGACGAAACCGGATCGTGCTTACGAAGCAGAGTACATTGCGTTCGCCGCGGCGGGTGGTTCCAGCGGTGCCAATGCAAGTGTAGGCACCATCGCGGGCATCCCCGCGTTGCCTAACTTCAACTTGCCAAACGGCCGTATCGATCTGGTCGGCATCACGCTCGACATTTTTGGGCCGGGCGGCAACGAAGGCGTCAATCGTTTGCTCTCCTTGGGGCAAGGCCTAGGTGTCGGAACCGTGGCCGGGAGTTTCATCCCTGTCACTGCCGGTGCGGACAACACTCCGGGAAATGCCGACGACGTACTCTTACAGGGCGGCTTGACCGTCCCGGATGGCTGGCTGGTCGCACCTCACGACGGCGTGGGCATCACGGCCGCCGAGGTGACACAAATCATCACCGAGGGCATCGAACAGGCTTATAAAACGCGTGCCGCCATTCGGTTGCCGCTCAATAGCTCGACACGCATGGTACTCGCGGTCACGGATCGCAACGGCGAAGTCGTCGGCCTCTTCCGCATGCCCGATGCGACAATTTTCTCGATCGACGTCGCCGTGGCAAAGGCGCGCAATGTCAACTACTATGCCGATCCCGAGAAGCTTCAGCCGATTGACCAATTGCCAGGAATTGCGCCGGGGATCGCCTTTACGAACCGGACCTTCCGATTCCTATCGCTTCCGAGATATCCAAGCGGTGCCGAGGGGTCGCCAGCCGGCTACTTCTCAGTCTTCACGGACGGCGGCGTGAATCCGACCAACGGCCTTCAGGTTGGACCGCGGCTGCCCGCCAGCGCGTACACGAGCGTCTTCGGGCACGATTCCTTCAACCCACAGACCAACTTCCGTGACAAGACCAACATTCTGAATCAGAATGGAATCGTGTTCTTCCCGGGAAGCGCTCCTCTCTATCGCTCGACGGCAACCGGTGGCATTACATTGAAGGGCGGTTTCGGCGTCAGCGGCGACGGCGTCGATCAGGACGACGTGGTCACGACTCTCGGCCAAGTTGGTTTCGAACCAAAGAACGGTGTCCTTCGTTCCGACGAGATCATTTTCCGCGGAGTTCGATTGCCATACCAGAAATACGACCGCAATGCACAAGGCGGCCTCGTGGGGTAAATTCAAATCGTCCATTTGCAACTTCTTCGTGGACAGCCTTTCCAGTCCAATCCACGAAGAAATTGCAAATGGACGATTCAAAGTTGACCGCTCTCCTTGCGAAAATCCCTCAATTTGCCTGTGTCTCCCAGCCGATGTGTAAGAGGAACCGTCAAACTCGTCATCGGGAGAACGGCCATGCGCTTCGCCATTGTCTTGTTTGTTTTCGTGATCACCATGCCACGCTCCAGTTATGCCATCGAGAATAAGATTTTCAAGCATCCGCCGACGGCAAATCCTCAAGATCACAATAACCAACGGGCAGGCAATCCTCAGGTGGTCTCGCGGCACGCGACTCCGAGTGTTGAGAAACATGAAGGACTTGGCTACGTTGGCGGCGGCAAACTAATCAAGGGCGACGCGCGCGGCCCTGCTGACGGCACGTTCGGCATGGATTACCAAGGGTTCGGCTGGCATCCCGGCCGAGTCTTTCTTGGCTGGAGCCACGACCGCAAACATCAGCCGAAACTGGGAACTTACACGACCGACACTTATAAAGTGCCCGATCCCGTCGCGCACCATCCTCTCCGCAAACTGCTGCAACCTCGCGATCATTGAGCTTCCCACCGCGAAACTCATATACCAGCACGGGGAAACCGATACCCGAGGATACCGCCGTGCCTCGTATTGCCATTCTCGGCGGCAGCTTTGATCCGCCGGGCCGACACCAACGTGAGCTGGCCCAGCAGTTGGCCGAGCTATTCGATCGCGTCATTGTGGTGCCAACTGGCACACGCTCTGATCGTGACGATGCGACCGACACGGCACCTGTTAATATCGCCACGATGGCCGATATCGCATTTCGCGGCTTGCCCAAGGTGGAGGTCGATCTTTCCGACCTTGAAAATGAAGAGTGGACGCAACCCTACAAGATTGAAGCTCGCTGGTCGAAAGAAGGCGACGTCTGGTTCGTCGTTCCCGCGGAACTGGTGCGTGGTGGACACGATTCACCGATCGGCCAGAAATGGGAACGCGCCGATCAGATGTGGCTGAAATCGCGGTTTCTGATTCTGCAACAACCCAATGAACCCCTCGACGCTGACTTGCCGATGCGTCATGAATTGCTGGAGGTCAAGCCGTTCCTCCCCGCCTCCTCGCTCCGGATGCGCGTTTACAATCACGAATCAATCGACGATTGGGTGTTGCCGGAGGTTAACGCTTACATCCAGCGGCATGGCCTGTATCGCGGTGTGACCCCATCCCAAAATTCGACGTTTCACGTCAGACGGCCACGCTTCAAGATCTTCTATGATCCTCGCAACGAGACATCGCAAAAAATTGCAGCAACCCTCAAGGAATTCGAAGCACCCGATCCGGAGTTGATCGTCGTTATCGGCGGTGATGGCACTATGCTCCACGCGATCAGGCAACTTTGGCGCGAGCGGATTCCTTTTTACGGCGTGAACACAGGGCATCTCGGCTTCTTGCTCAACGACCGCACGATCTTTGACGAAGCCAAGAACGGCTTCTGGAATCGCGATCTGCGCATGTATCAGTTGCCGTTGCTCTGGACCGAGGCGGAGACGCTCGATAGCCAAATTCGCACGGGCTATGCGTTCAATGAAGTTTGGGTCGAGCGTGCTTCCGGCCAAACAGCCTGGATCCAGCTTCGCGTGAATGGGCAAGTCCGCTTGACGAAAGTCGTGTGCGACGGGGCGCTCGTGTCGACTGCGGCGGGCTCGACCTCTTACGCTCGCGCCATGGGGGCGGCACCGCTTCCCTTTACCACGCCGGTCCTCATCCTTGCCGGCTCGAACGTCCTGACACCGATCTACTGGCGGCAAGCAGTCTTACCGCTTTCATCTGAAATCGAATTGACCACGATCGATCCCGAAAAACGGCCCCTCACAGGCTACGTGGATGGCGTGTCGCTTGGCCAGATTTGGTCGATGAAGACCCGTATCAGTCGCACCGCTGCCGTCGAACTCGCGTTCCAACCAGAACACGATCCCTCCGCGAAACTCGCCCGTTTGCAGTTCAATTCCGAAGGATAACGCCCGTTCCGGTCGAAATTTCGTCAATTCTTGTGACACCTGTTGACGGTTTGACGGAAACGGGCGACAATCTTCCCTAGCTCGCCTATCATTCCCAAGGAACGAATGGGATGGAGTGTCATGGCAGGCATTTCCTGCAAGCCTTACTTGTCAGTGAGTCACGATGGAAATTCCACTCCAGCCCGAACCGCCCGAAGTTCTTGCTGAACTCGGGTTCTTGTTTCGCGAATATTTCGATCTGGCGGAAAAGAAACGCCGATGGTCGATCCGCGACGACGTACCATGGAAACAATGCAATCGCAATTTGCCGCCCGCGGTCGCTGACGTGTTGCAGACCTTTGTCGCCGTTGAACTTTACCTCCCCGATTATCTAGGCAAGTTGATCCCTCAAGTACGGGCCAATCGAGGCCGGGCGTGGATGCTCGCCAACTGGGGTTACGAAGAGTGCAAGCATTCGATGGTCCTTGAAGACTGGCTGATCCATTCGAAGAGCCGCACCGATGAACAACTGGCCGACGCTCATTCGGAAGTCTTTGCTCACGAATGGAATTTGCCGTACGACAACGGCCGGGCCATGCTCTGCTACACGACGTTCCAGGAACTTGCGACACGCATCCATTATCACAATCTTCGTCGCGTCGTGATTCAGGAAGGCGGCTGCCCGGCGCTAGAAAAAGCTCTGATGCTCGTGGCGATCGACGAGGCCGCTCATGCCGACTTCTTCCGGAAGCTTTTGGCCGTCTACCTCAAATACGACCGACCCGGCACGCTCGAACAGATTCGCCGGGTAATCAACACCTTCAAGATGCCCGCCCTGCACATGCTCGCTGACTCTCGGCGGCGCGAGAACGACATCAAAAACTTGCGGATCTTCGACGAGGATATTTTTGTCCTCGAAGTGTACGAACCCCTGCTCCAGAAACTCGGCATTCACAAGTCGGAATTGCGCCGCAAGAATTACAAACGCGAAATGGTGTCCGGTAATGGTACGGCCAAAGACGTAACGGCGACGCGGACATAGGCTGACGGAGTCTTCCCTCCTTCCCTTCCTTTTAAGGGGAAGGAGGAAACCCAATTCGAATTCACTTCGCCACGCGATCCATTTTCACTTTCAAGAAATAGACTACTGACCCGGTCAGGTAAACCGTGCCGATGTTCTGTTCATCGACTTGCACGGTTCGCGCGGAATAGTAACGGGCCGCGACGTTCGTTTCCGGCAACAGGGTCACGGGGTCTTTTCTCCAGGTCACGCCATCGTCGGCCGAGAAGTTATATCGCAGGCCTTTGTTCATGGTGCCGACGCCCCAGGTTACCAGCACTCGGCCATCGGAAAGCGTCGTCAGATAACGGCCCTCGGCACTATCGCCATCGGGCGCGGCCGGGAAGTCCTTGATCGGTGTCCACGTCTTACCCTCATCGGTGGAACGCAAAAACACAGGTCCCATTGCCAGCAGCGTTCCCTTCGCAGTTCGGGAAATCTGTTGAAAGGCGGGTTGCTTGGCTGGCGATTCTTTCACGGACAACACTTCCAACTTGCCCGTTTTCGGATCGAACAAACGCGGCGGGCCGACGCGTAACGGAAGCAACCAGCGGCCTTCACTCCAGGGAAGCACGTTGTGCCGGACCGCGCCCAGGTGCGTCTTCTCGATTGGCCCGATCAGTGCCTGATCGCTCCAGGTCTTCCCTTGGTCGGAACTGATTGAGTACAACAGGGCCCGCTCGTAATAGCCGTCTTTCGCCTTTTCGTCGGCGATGTAGTTCCACGTCGTCACGAGGCGATCGTCCGGCAGAGTATCGACGGTGCCCGGGTAAATTTCGTAGATCTTTGTTTCGCGAATCACATTCGGCCGTTTGGCGGAGGTGGCAATCTCCTCGGGCTTCTCCCACGTCTTGCCGCCGTCAGTCGAGCGTGTCCGCATCAGCACCTGCGGCCCTTTGTAGACGACGACCAGCGTGCCATCTTTCGTGCGGCAAATGGAGGGATGAATGTGACCCCCGGCCTTGGGGGAAGGGGCCACGACCACTGGTTGGTCCTCGGCCCGCGAATGGAGGCCAAGAATGAAAAGGGCCAGCACTGGAAAGAGGTAGTGACGTTGCATGGAAGCTCCGCGAGGGGTAAGGTTTTTCATGGCGAGCCGTGGGCGTAAGCCCGCGGCCTTGGCATCCGGGCCCATGACGGCGATGATCTCGGCGAGATAACGTTTCGCCTGCGGCACCTTGGCCACCTTGAGATAGTCGAGGATCTTCGGTAGAAAGCGTTTGACCTTCCACTTGAGAACCGGCATTTGCTGGATCAATCGGAAGTAAGTGTTTCGTTCTTGTGGATCGTTCAAGTGCTTGCGGATGACGGCTTCCGCGATTTCCGATTTGCCGATCGCCAAGGCCGTGACGGCGATCTCCGCGTCATACCAATAATCGCAAGTACTCAACATTTTTTCGAGCAATGGCACCGCGGACTTCGCGGCTGGGCCTATCCTTTGCAATGAACCGAGCAACACGCGAGGTTCCTCCGTAGGGAAAAAACCTTGGTTGCGCAGTATGTCGCAAATAAACTTCGTCCCCGTCTCGGCCAACTTGGGGTCGATGCGAGCCATCGCCTCGGCGGCGGCGATCCGCGTCTGCCAGTCCGGAAATTTAAGCAATTCCCTTACCTGAGCAAGGGCTTCGTGGGCGGGTGGGCCGATGGCCGCGAGCGATTTTAACTCGGATCCGTAACCCGGCATCTTCTCGTTCAAATTTTTGCACAGCATCGGCACCGCCTTGGATGCCGCGGATGGTTTGATCGAGATCAACGCGGACGCGGCGAAGTCGCGAATCGTTTCATCTTCGCTATCGAGCAATCGCTGAATTTCGGGAACGGCGGGCTCTCCCGGTTCACCCGCACGCCGCAAGGTCATCAGCGATTTTAGTTGCTGTTCTCGTGTACCCTCGCGAAGGACTTTGACCAAACTGGCCGCCACGTCGGGGATTTGCTCGGCCTCCAGCCTAACCAGTGCGTCGGCCACTACGATTCTGACGTCGAGATCGGGATCCATCAAGCGCGCCGCCAACGCCGGCGCACTGGTTGCAACGTCTTTCGGTCGAGCCCTCAACGCCACGGCAGCACTGTATCGAACTCCGCTCTTTTCGTGTGCCAACGCCTTGAGCAGCGGTTCGTATGCCTCATCCAGTTTTGCCATGCATAGCGCGATCTGCCAATCGAAATCGAAAGAGGCAATCGCCGCTGGGATCGCATCCCTGGCGATCGGGCGCAGGATATTCGCGGCAACCTCGGCAGAGCACATGCGGGTCTTGCACCATTTCACGACGAGCGGAATCACCTTCGTGCCGAGTTGCGGATCGAGGCCGGTCAAGGCATTGGCGGCAAACTGGGCGACGTCGATGTCATCATCTTCGAGCCGTTTGAAAAGCGCGGGCCCGAGCGGTTTGCCGGCGTCGCGGAGTTTTAGAATCAACGGAATGCCGTTCGCATCGAGTTTGCCTCGCATTTCCATGAAGGTGCGGGCCGATTGTTGGCGGACGACCACATCGGTATCTTCGAGAAATTCGATCAGAAACGGCGTCAGTTCCTTGGAGTACGTGCCGAGGTGAGCGAACGTGATGACTCCGCTATAGCCCTGCTGGTAGCGAAATTTCACCATCGCGTGCGCCGTGTCTCGATCCACGCCGCGCAAAATCTTGATGATCGGGGCAATCACAAACTGGGCGTTGTCAGCGGTCGTGTACTTCGCGAGTTCCAACTTCAACGCGGGCACGGCGTCCTTGGCATCGGGGCCGATCGCGCCAAGCACATTCATGACGCTCAGGCGAAATTCCCACTCGGGCCGGCTCAAGGCGGCAACCAAGTCCGGCACCGCCTTCTTGGCCTTGGGACCCAATTTTTGCATTACCTTGAGCGCCTGGGTCTTCTGCGCGTCGGTGCCGTTGCGCAAATCGAGAATCAGTTCATCGACCGTGCGTTCCGCAGGGGCTTTTGGAACCTGAGCCGCCAAGATGCTCGGCAACAAAACCAGAACAAGTACCGCGAATAATCGCATGGCGACGCTCCCTGCGAAGAAAGAAATGATCACCAAGATTGTACCTTTTCACCGGCCGGAGGGAATAACAGTTGAAAGAGCGTCACGAAGTGGATGCCCTGGACACGCCGATTTTTTTTATTCGTACCCAAAACGCTACATTTTGTGACATCGATCATTGGACAAGCGTACGGATGAGTCTGAATTTTTTTACGTACCTGACAAAACCTGACACTTTCTGCCACTTCTTGAAATTCTTCCTGTCGTCATCACTCGGGAGGCTACGATCGATTCGGCGGGAAGGCAAATGAGAAAATTCTGAGTATCGGTCGTAGATCAAGGGCAAGCGGGGATGAGCGAGCAACAGGACGCGAAGAACCGGGTCGCGCCCCACACGGGGCGCAGAATTGATTTTTCGCCCCATGAGGCAACGCCGTGAAGGATTTTTCCCCACGAAATTGAGCATATTTAGAGCCGAAGCGCCTTCCGACCCCGGTAGGGGTCAAAGCCATTAGCCGGGCGGTTGAGCGAAGCGATACCC
>JAIOQJ010000428.1 GCA_021413475.1 Planctomycetota bacterium
GCTTCGCGCTCGCAGAATCAGACAGACTCTTTTGAATTTGACAGCGAGCGAGAAGCCGCAAGCGGCTATTTGCGCACTGGCACCTGACTCGTTACCTGAATGTCGTACGCCCCGTTCCGCTCCAGAACCTGGAAAGTCGTCGAGTAAATCTGATCTTCCTTGCGATTCCGGAACGATTTCTCCATGGCGGCCATTTTGTTTTCCATGTCCTTGGGGAAGAATGCCGCGAAGTACGGCGGATCGATATTGAGGCCCAAGGCCCGCGCGATTCGCGCGGCGGAGCCTTTATCGGCATCGATGAAACGCATCTCGGGCAGCGAGTCCGCGCTCAGTAAAGGCTTACCGGGGTTGGGGAATGTGATCGTCTCGAAGAGCCGATTTTGCTTCCAGTCAGGCGGTTCGGGAATAACGATCTTGGCATTGAACGCGGCCAGTTGCTTCAAATAATCGGCACCGTTGGCGGTTTTGAAAACGATCTGCCAGCGAAGCGACCGGCTACCGGAGGTGGTCGCGTCGTTGATTCCACCGGACCCGCCTTTTCCGGTTCCGGTATCGCCCATGCCGGTGTCGTTTCCTTTGCCCGTACCGCCGAGGCCTTTGGCGAGCCGTTTCTTCAAGTCGTCGTTGAGTTCCTTGAACGACTCGTAGCCCGGCGACTGGACGATCTTCTCGACCGCTTCCTTGTTCATCTCGGGTAGCCAGGCCTTGGCGGCGACCACTTCCCGTTTTAATTCAGCCTCGGGAATGGCACGTTGCGAGTTTTGCGGGACAAGATCATCCTTCACTTCGGTCATCGGATCGCCGCCTCCACCGCCCGTGCTGCCAAGGCCGCCCGGTCGATCGGGTTTGACGACCATGCCACGGATCGGCACGGGGGGTGTTTCTTCCTGTTTCATCAAGCGAGAGATGACGACGATGACCAACACCACGCCGAGCACATGCACCACGCCCGACGCGACCGCGGCCAACGATAGCTCCCGATTCGGCGAGTATTTGCGCCAGAATTTGGCCTCCGGCGGCAGGGGCTCCGTGGATTTCTCGGGCGGCTTCGTGCGAGTGGCGGTGGACATGATTCATCCTCGATTGAACAAGGCCGACTTCTTCATCGTACACAGGGGAGAGTGGGGGATGCAACGGATTTAGGCGAGCCGGCCCGCATGAGGGGCCGGAGTATTCGCGATTTTGGCTGCTCCGAATTTCGAATACTCCGGCCCCTCACGGGAGCCGGCTCGCCAAGATCCAGGAAAGATCTCTCGATTCGCGCGATTGGATAACCTGGCGAAGCTTGGAGACGCACCCGTGGTGGCGGCTTTCCCTTGCTTCCGGGCGTTCAGATGGTTATGGTCAAATATGTCGTTGCGCGCCCTTTGGATCGGATTTCGTCGGAGCAGAGAGGGTTCGGGTATGGTTCTTCGACCTCAACGCTGGCTACTTCTCCTCGTGTGCGGATTGGCCGTGCTGGCGGCACCGGCTTCGATTTACGCTCAAGCGAAAACGACCGGTTACAACGAACGAGAAATCGAGCCGCAGCTCCACGCCTTCGACAAGCCCGATAACTGGACGCTCCACTTTCGGTTCAAGGATCCGCAAGTCATTTCGTGCGACGTTCCCGGCTTCGACAAGAAGAAGGTCGTTTGGTACATGATTTACCAGGTCGTGAATCATACGGGCGAGCCGCGTTTCTTCGTGCCGGACATCGATTTGAAAACGCACGATTTCGAGACGCTCCACCCTGACGAAGTGATGCCGGCCGTGCAGAAGATCATCAGCGAGATCGAGGACCCAACGGGCAAACTGAACATCAAGAACTCGGTAACGATCAGCAAGGAACCGATCCCGATTTCCAAGAAAGATGCATTTCCGCGAACCGTCACGGGTGTCGCGATCTGGACGGATGTTTACGAACGGGCCGCCAAAACGAACCGGTTCAGTATCTTCGTCGCCGGCCTGTCCGATGGCTGGAGGAAAGATCAGAACGACGTGATTCGCCGTAAGACCTTGCAGATCAACTTCAACCGTCTGGGTGACGAGATTCAGCCAAACGCCAACGCGATCCGCTGGGTCGATAATCCCTCGTGGATCTATCGGGCCACCGACATTGACCTGACCGGCAAGGGGAAGAAGGAAAACGTTATCCTCGAACCGATCAAGGAAGAAGCCTTCCTCCCCAAGTTACCGCTCAATCGGCCGGTGCTTCTACCGACGCCGCGCGAAGTGCTTTTGCCGCCGCCGCCGCTGCCAAAGAAATTCGAACCGCTGCCGTGAAATGTTGCTGTTCGCTTCACTTTCGATACAATTCGATTTCCGGAAACATCACTCGGCTACTAGGTACGCGAGAGAGAGATAAGACATGGCACATAAGAAAGGGCAAGGCTCGTCGCGCAATGGTCGCGATTCCAACCCGCAACGGCTCGGCATTAAAGCTTACGCCGGCCAATTTGTGACCGCGGGGAGCATCATTCTGCGTCAGCGCGGCAGCAAGTTCTACGCCGGCCGACACGTGAAGTTGGCCAAGGACGACAGCCTGTTCGCTCTCGCGGACGGCATCGTTCACTTTGCACCAAATCACCGCGTCAGCATTCTGACGGAAGAAGCGGCTGCAGCTCCGACGGCGTGAGCTTACGTTTCTCGTTCCATGTTTCTTGTTTCGGGTCGTCTAATTCGAAACGAGAAACACGGAACGAGAAACTCATTCTCCATTCCACGCATCAATCACCATCTTGAATCCCGCGATGTACTCCGGCGTTGTTCCGCAACAGCCGCCGATCATTTTCACGCCTGCTTCCAGCAATTCCGGCAACCATGACGCCATATACGCTCGCGAATGTGGGTAGACCCATTCCTCTTTGCGAAATTTCGGCGTCCCCGCGTTGGGCCGTGCGAAGATCGGCAGGTGAGTCGCATCCCGGTAGCGATGCACGATCTCGACGCATTCCTTCATGCCGATATCCCGGCCGCAATTCACACCGATGGCCCGGACACCAGTGAGTCTCTCGACTTCGCTGGCCCATTGTTCCGGCGTCAGACCCGTAGAGGTGCGGATGCCTTGATCGTCTCGCAAAAAGGTTGCCGAGGCCAGCACCGGCACGCGGCCGGCGTTGGCTTTCAAAACTCGCACCACCGGTGCGAGATCTGAAACCGTCTCGATCAGGATGCCGTCGCATTCCGCGAACGCGGCAATCAGATCGTCGGGAGTGTCGGAATCGTCGAACGGTCCGAGATCGCCGAGAATCCAGCGGCCGTGCTCGCGGGCCGATTCCACAGCTTTGGCGGCGACAATTGCTGGTTCAGAGCATCGAACCGCCAGAAAGGTGTTCGTCAGCAGCACCTCGGCCCCCGCCGCGGCATAAGCCTTATGGATAGCCGAGATTCGCTCCGGATGGAGGACGTTCCACTCCTCACCCCGTTCCCCCGGTTTCAGACCCACTTTTTGGAGTTCGGTGCCCATCGCGCCATCCATGAGGAGGACGCGGTCGGAACGGAGGGCATCGAGGAAGGTTGACATGATTAGGATTTTCAAATCGGATTGGCGAGCCGGTTCCCGTAAGGGTCCGGAGTCTTCGAAAACACTCCGGACCCTTACGGGAGCCGGCTTGCCAATGCACTCACGCCCCGTATTTCCCGAGCCGTCCCGCGTGAGTCATTGCCAGCAGCATCAGATGCATCGCCTGGAACTGGCCCAGGCCGCCGCGGAGGCAGGCTGATTCGCTGAACTCAGTGACGGCATCGGTTCGGCATAGGGCCGCGCGGATCAGCGTCGGCACGGGGTGCCAGCTATGCGATTTCATCTTGCTTGGCGTGCTATGGTCGCCGGTGACGATGAAGACGTCCGGCTTTAATTCGAGGATGTTTGGGATGATCGCGTCGAGTTTTTCGATCATGTCGACTTTGGCGGGGAAGTTGCCGTCTTCGCCAGTCGAGTCGGTGTATTTGTAGTGCATGAAGAAGAAGTCGTACTGGTTCCAGACCTTCTTGAGCGTGGCCACCTGATCGTTAAGTGTCGAGCCGGCATCGAGGACGTCCATGCCGACCAGGCGAGCCAGTCCCTTGTACATCGGGTAGACGGCCAGAGCGGCGGCGTTCAAGCCGTAGACTTCCTTCATGGTGCCGATCTTCGGGTACTTGGCAAAGCCACGGAGCGTCACGCCGTTCGTGGGAGCATCCGCAGCCAGGATCTTACACGCCTGCGCGATAAATTCGTTGACCACTGCGGCGGTTTTCTTGGATGCCTCGTCGTGTCCCTGGGCCGTGAGCGGCACGACGCCGATGGCTTGCGGGTCGGTGTCGTTCACCGCGTCCCCCAAGCCCTCGCCGCGGAAAACGACGACGAAACGGTGTTCCTTGACCGGTTCCACGAAGATCTCGATGCCCGGAATTTTGACTCCGCGCATCTTGTTGACCATGGCGATGCAGCGTTCCGTCGTCGGTCGGCCGGCCCGGCGATCGGAGATTTTCCCGGCGGCGTCGAGAGTGCAGAAGTTGCCTCGGACGGCGACATCTTTCGCGCCGACCTGGAAATTGATGCCGAGGGCTTCCAAAATTCCGCGCCCGATCCGATATTGCAACGGATCGTAGCCGAATAGCCCGAGATGGCCTGGACCGCTGCCGGGGGTGATTCCCGGCAAAACGGGGACGCTAAGGCCGCATACCCCGTCCTTCGCGCATTGATCGAGATTTGGGGTTTTCGCGGTTTCGAGTTCGGTTTTGCCGCCTGGTTCCAGGGGCAAGCCGCCGATACCGTCGGCGACAAGCAGAACGATTTTGGTTGCGGACGTTTCCCGCAAATCGGCAATGAGTTCGTGAATGTTCATGCTGGGGAGTTTACTCCCCGAAGAGCATGACGTACAGTATCCCAACGGGCAATCGGCGTCGTGGAGTCCTCTCATCCGTAACGAATGCCGAATCCTTCAACACCCATCCGAACCGATTTATGCAACTTCCCGACGAATCGATCGAATACAACTACCAGGGTCTCTTGGCCCCACCGGTAGACGCCTGGACACCTCTCGGTGAGTTGCAGGCAATGCACTTTCTCTCGACCGAACGGGCCGACGCGATGAAACAATCGCTCGTTTCCGTTCGCATGCAGGTGGCATCTGAAAGAGAGATGGCCAACGCTCCGACCAAGATGAGGCCGCTCGATGCGGGGTTCATCGACCTCCCACAGCGTTTGCTCGACCAGCACCGCCGCAAGGGTGACAACAGCGAACTCGGCCGGGTGATGACCCTGTCCCAAAAGTTGCGAGATCAGGTCGATCGCGTGGTCGTGCTTGGTATCGGTGGTTCGTACCTGGGAGCCAAGGCACTTTTCGATTCCCTTTGCCATTCACACCACAATGAGATGCCGCCGCGAATGCGGATGGGCCGGCCGCGGATCTACTTCGAAGGCAACAGCGTCGATAACGACTCGACGCAAGATCTGCTAGAGCTCCTCGAGAACACCTGCGTCGATCCCGAACTACGCGAGGAACGCTGGGGCCTTGTTGCCATCAGCAAGTCCGGCGGCACCCTGGAAACGGCAGCGGCCTACCGGGTTTTTCGGACTGAGCTCTCCCGATTTTATGGCGGGAGCTTCGACAAATTGCGAGGCTATATCATCCCCGTGACCGGTCCGACCGGCAAATTTCGTGATTTGTGCAAGGCTGAGGGTTTCAAAGACGACGAAATTCTAAACATCCCCGAAAACGTCGGCGGGCGTTATTCCGTTTTCTCGCCGGCAGGTCTTGTTCCGGCCGCGTTGATGGGTCTCGATGTTCGGGCACTCTTGCTTGGAGCGGCCACGATGACTCGCCGCTTCCTCGAAGAGCCATTCGAACGCAATCCTGTTCTGCAATTCGCGGCCGTCAACTATCTGATGGCCGAAGAAATGGGGAAAGATTGCCGGGTGATGGCGATCTGGTCCAAGAAACTCGAAGCCCTGGGACTGTGGTACGATCAACTTCTGGCCGAGTCGCTCGGCAAGCAAGGCCGTGGTCCGACGCCGATGACCGTGGTCCATTCCCGCGATCTCCATTCGCGCGGCCAGCAGCACCAAGACGGACCTCGCGACAAGATCATCAACAACCTGATCGTCAAAACCACCAAGCACGCAGCCATCCAGATCGGTATGGCCGACCGCAATGAGGACG
>JAIOQJ010000429.1 GCA_021413475.1 Planctomycetota bacterium
TTTCTTCGACATGAGCCAGATTCCTTTCCGTCCGAAGCGTATTCGGTTGGCTGTTCAGGGAATCTGGCTCCTTTCGCATATCCTCCAATTTCTGTAACTACCGACTTTTCAAGGCGAAAATTCCGTCACGGCGTTGCCCAATGGGGCGACATATTGCGCCCCGTTGGGGCTTGAAATCACTATGTTTCCGGTGTCCCAGGGCGTTGCCCTGGGCTATCATATTTGACCCCTTCGGGGTCGAAGGCACGTGCTCAACCCTCGTTCTTCAATTTTTTCCGCCCCGCGAAACCTGCCCAGATCTCGTGCCAGTGGCCGATGGTTGGCTCGCCGAGTTTCCAGCAGAGATAGACTTCGCGGCCATTATTCCAGCATGGGAAATCAATCAGGCCGGTGAAGAAGTCTTTCAGTTCGATCCCGAGTTCCGAGAGTTCGTCGATCAGTTCCTGAAGGCGATCTTGATCGCTTTCGAGAGTGTTCTCGATTTCGTCTCGCTCGCTGCCGGTGGTGTTCTCCAACTTCTCGTGGCGTTCGCGCATCGAGTGCGCCAGAGCCGAAATGTCGCTGACGATCGCCTTCACAAGGGGCAATGTCTTGTTCGCTTCCGTGAGCGTGTAGTATTTCTTGTCGGTGGGCGGTTGTGTGATGGCCATGGCGAGAATCTCCAAACGGTCAAAGCTTGATTTATGCGGGCGGCGGGGCGGCGGCGGGTTCGGCGGTCTTCACCCACACGGGCAGGGCGACCTTCTTCGATTCGGCCACCGCGGTCGGACTGAGCGTCGCCTGGCCGAACGCGACCTCCAGCGGCAACTTCGCGTAATCGACGACGCAGCCGTCGCGGGTGAAGCAACTCAGGTCGAAATTCGAGCCCATGAAAATACAGTCGGCCGGACACGGATCGACGCACAGGGCGCAGAACATGCACTTCGTGTAATCGATCTTGAAGCCGGTGACTGCGAATCCCTTCGCGGGCGGCTTGGCCTTTTCCTTGTCAATGTAGATGCAATCGACGGGGCAGGCCCGCGCGCACTTGTCGCAGCCGATGCATGTGGTCAGATCGAAACGGTGGAAGCCGCGATAGCGCGGGCGAATGGGGACCGGGCGTTCCGGATACTCGAAGTGCGAGGTGAAGGTTTTGCGTCGATAAGTCTGCACCAGCGCGTCGAGGGTGACGTACATGCCCTCGGCAATGGTGCCGATCGCCAGCCGGATATTACGAAACCAGGAGCGCATGAGCAGGCTCACGTGCCAAACGAAGATTGTTTCCCAATTTTGATTATACAATTCGCGCGCGAGATGTGAATTGAATCTGGCGGGCAAGAATTTTGGCCACGGATTAAACACGGATGAAATCAAAAGCAGGATTATCCCACTCTTTATCCGTGTTTGATCTGTGTTTAATCCGTGGCTAAAAATTCTTTGTTTTCGGTTCGACCTACCGCCCCTGCTCCTGCAATCGTCTTCCTTCGACGATCAGATCATCCTTGCCTTCAAATTCGTCGCCTTCCATGACGCTATTGTCGATATGCACTTCGCGGGTATGCCTGGCCGAGTAGTCGGGGCCGAGGATATCGAGCACCGTCGGGTTTGTGGCAGGCGTTCGCGGTGGCAGGAAGTAGCCTTCGACCACGACGGCATGCTCGCGGTATTCGGGGTAGTCCATCAAGGCCGCGTGCAGCTTCTTCAGGCGATAATGCGGGATCGTCGCGTAAATGTGGTGCGGCAGATGGTAATCTTGCCCCATTGGAAAGACGGCGAAACGGATGAGCGGCGAGATAATGAACGTGCGCGTGTTGGTCAGCAGGCCGCGATCGCCGTTGCCGTGCTGGACGATCTGGCGGAGGATCATGAAGAACGAGAACGACGTGAACAACGGCACCAACCAAAGGACGATGTAATAAACCGCCGCCATGTGGCCGGTGAGAAGCGTGATCAAAGCCAGACCGGTGAAGAGTGCGGTGATGTACCCGAGCCGCAGCATCGTCATGTAACGCAGCGGAATGACCGGATGCACCCGGCTCTGGTGGAACTTCTCGCCCGGCAATCGCCAGTAAACGAAGCAGATCGCCAGCCACATGGCCGTGGGAATGGCCACCAGTAACACCGGCTCGCGGGTATAGAACAGGCCGATCACGGTGCCGAGCAGCGAGACGATGTAGAGCAGACCGATCCGCACCGCGACCTTCGAGGGTTTCTTTCCCTTCAATAGGTAGGGGTTCTTATCGGT
>JAIOQJ010000484.1 GCA_021413475.1 Planctomycetota bacterium
TTCTTCGACATGAGCCAGATTCCTTTCCGTCCGAAGCGTATTCGGTTGGCTGTTCAGGGAATCTGGCTCCTTTCGCATATCCTCCAATTTCTGTAACTACCGACTTTTCAAGGCGAAAATTCCGTCACGGCGTTGCCTGAAGGGGCCGTTCATGCGTCAGCGATGAACGGCCCCTTCAGGGCCGAAATTGCATTAAATGGTCATGTTTCCCAGGCCTTCGGCCTGGGCTGACAGAATGAGCCTTTCAGGCTCAACACCGACGCGCTCAAATCACCGTATTATCCGGCACTTCCGCCCCTTTCGGGATCACCACAATTCCATCGCGGATCGAATAGAACTTCCCATCCTCGCGTTGAATATTGCGATGGTTGGTGATGCGGACGTTGTTGCCCACCCGGCAATCTTTATCGAGGATCGCCCGTTCGATAACGCAGCCGTCGCCGACGTTGAAGCTCGGCCGGCCGTTCTTGCGATTATTCTCCCGCTCCTCGTCGCTTTCAAATCGATCGGCCCCGATGATCACCGCTTCGCGCAGGACCGTGTTGCGGCCGATTCGGCATCGCACGCCAAGCAAAGCCCGATCGATCGTGGTCCCCGGCAACACGACGCAGCCATCGCTAATCAGGCATTGTCGCAAGACGGCATCGGCGACGCGTGCCGCGGGGAGAAATCGCATCCGCGTGTAGATCACGCCTTTGGAATCGCTGAAATCGAAAGGCGGTGAATCGCTAGCGAGGGCGAGCGATGATTCGTGGTACGACTTGATCGTCCCCAAATCTTCCCAGTAGTCGTCGAACAGGTGGACATGAATTGGATGGCTGTCGTAATATCGCGGGAAGATATGCTTGCCGAAATCGGGCTCAAGCGGGGCGGACTGGAGCATCTTCAGCAGCACGTCCTTTTTGAACAGGTAGATGCCCATGCTCGCGAGATAATTCCGGCCATTAGCGACAAAGCCCTGCTTCTCGATCCACGATTCCGGGGTCAGGCATTCGTCTGCCTTTTCCTTGGTTTGCGGCTTTTCGATGAAGCGAACGATGCGGCCGTTTTCGTTGACACCGATGATGCCGACCGACGAGGCCATCTCATACTTGACCGGAAGGACCGCGATCGTCGCGTCGGCTTTCGCTTCGAGGTGAGTCTTCACCAACTGCCGAAAATCCATGCGGTAGAGCTGGTCGCCCGAGAGGATGAGCACCAGATCGCCGGGGTCTTCCTCGATCTGTCGGATGTTCTGGCGAACGGCGTCGGCCGTTCCCTGGTACCAGTTCGATCCTTCGATCGTCTGCTGGGCGGCCAACAGTTCGACGAAGCCGCCGTCGAACATGTCGAACTTGTAAGTGTTGGCGATGTGCCGGTGCAGGCTGACGCTCATGAACTGCGTGAGCACGTAGATGCGGTGCATGCCGCTATTGATGCAATTGCTGATGGGGATATCGATCAGGCGATATTTGCCGGCGACTGGTACAGCCGGCTTGCTGCGAAGTTTGGTCAGGGGGAAGAGACGCTCGCCGCGTCCGCCCCCTAGAATCAGGCTTATAACCGATGACATGGAGAGAACCTCACCAATGCACGAACCAGAAGGGAAACCGATCGGCCCATCCTAGCAAGCGTTTCATCGCGAGGCTATCAAGAAAAGTAGAGGATTTTCGGATTATCGATCGAACTGGCCGGCAATCTTGGCGGCAAGCAAGTCTCCTTGCTCCGTGCAATCGTTCATCGCGACGCCGTGGTAGGCATTCCCCGCGAGAAACAGGCCGGGGTGCTTTTCAGCGGTGGTCTGAATACGGGCAACCCGATCCAGATGACCGAGCGTGTACTGCGGAATGGCCCGAGGCCAGCGCACGACATGCGTGAACACCGGATCCGCGACGACCTGCTGGGCGACGCGAAGTTCCGCCCGGACGGCGGAAATCAGGCGGGAATCGTCCCATTCGACCATCTCGCCGCGATGCCAGCCGCCGCACAGGGCCCGCCAAAGAACCATGCCAGACGGGGCACGCTCTGGGAAGATCGACGAACACCACTGCACGCCCAGCAAATCGCGGCGTGTCGATTGTGGGGCGATATAGCCGAAGCCATCGAGATTCCCCGGAACGTCGCTACGCCGAAAGCCGATCGCCACCACGGCCACCCGCGTGTAGGGGATTGCCTGAATCTGCTCCGCCAAGGACGTGTCAAGGTCGGCAAGCTGTTCCGCTTGCTCGGCAGCGGGACAAGCAAGCACAACCGCGTCGGCCGTCCAGCGGTCATTTCCTTCGGCCTGCACAAGCCAGCGGCCATCTTCTTGCCGGATGCTGCGGACCTTGACGCCGGAGACCAGTTCCGCTCCGCACTGATCGCGCAGAGCTTCGACCAGCAAACGCAGGCCTTCGCGGAACGACCACATTCGGCCGGGTTGCGGCTGCTCGCCCTTGGCGGCTGCTTCCCGCCGTCGCTCGCGCGAGACTTGCGTGAAGCCGCGCATGACGCTGCCGTACTCCCGTTCGAACTTGGCGACCCGTGGAAAGGCCGCCTGCACGCTCAATAACTTCGGATCGCCCGCGTGAATGCCGGTGACCATCGCGTCGGCAAAAATATCGGCCACTTCCCGGCCGGCCCGCCGTAAGGCAAAATCGTGGATCGACTCCTCCGCCGGGGCGTCCGCTGCACGCTTTCGATGTTTTTCCATCAACAGGTTGATTTTGCCCCGCCATGACAGGAGGCCGTTGGTGAGGAACGACCAGAAGGAGCTGGGAAGTGCGCGAAGCTTGCCATTCCAGAACAGGTAACGGTTTATTCGTGAGGCGTCGCTTCCGTGGATCAGTTTCTCGCCCAGGCCGAGATCCTTCCAGATATTGCCGCCTGGTCGGGTGTTGCGTTCAAGAATGGTCAGACGCAGGTCGGGCCGAGCTTGATGCAAGCGGTAAGCGAGCGACAAACCCGAGAGACCTGCCCCGACGATGACGACGTGGCGGCTCACGCTTCATCCTTCCCGCGAATGCGGGCCTTGATCACATGGCGAAGCCGGTCTTCAATCTTCTTGTGCGCCTTGTCGATTTCCTTGTCGGTCAATGTGCGATCGACCGCCTGATATGACAGGGCATAGGCCAGGCTCTTCGAACCGGCGGGAATCGGGTCGCCGCGATAGACGTCGAAGAGCCGGGCATCGTTGAGCAGTTCTCCGCCCGCCGCCCGCATTTCCGCGACGATCCGCTCGTTTGGGATGGTTTCCTCAACGATGAGGGCGACGTCGCGCAGCGCGGCCGGAAAACGCGGCACCGGCGAGTACGGGAATCGCTCCGGCGTTTTCGCCAGGAGTTTTTCGAGATCGAGGTCGGCGACCAGGACCGCCCGTTCGCCGAGTTCGAACGCTTGCACCGTCTTGGGATGCATCTCGCCGAAGCAGCCGCACACGTCGCCACCGACGAGCAACTCCGCAGACCGGCCGGGATGCAGGAACGGGACACTAGGCGCAGGCCGATAGGTCGGACTCGGTAGATGCAGATCGGCGACGAGGGTTTCGATGATCCCCTTCAGATCGAAGAAATCGAGCGTGGCAGGCTTCACGCCCTGCGGATCGTCCCAGGCGGCGGGGTCGCGGCGGCCGGTCAGAACGATCGAAAGTCGGCGAGGTTCATCGGGTAAGCGCTGGCCCGGCTTCGGGAGATAGACGAAACCGATCTCGAACAGGCGAATGGTCGCGGCGGTGAGCAGATTCTGCTTCGCCACTTCGAGCACACTGGCCAGGACCGATTGCCGCATCACCTTGCGGTCGGCACTAATTTCGTTGAGGACTTCGACGTACTCACCGGCGGGCAAACCGAGGGCGGCCTCGCGTTCCTTCGAGGTGAGCGAGTAGGTCATCACTTCATGCAAATCGGACGAGGCGAGGATGTCGCGCACGCGCTCTTCGAGTTGGAGCGCCCGATTGGTTTTCCACGGCGGAAGTTCGCCCGAGAGCAGTTTCGAGGGAAGCCGATCGTAGCCGTAGATGCGAGCCAGCTCTTCGATCAGGTCGGCCGCCCCCGCTTGGATATCGGTGCGATACGGAGGCGTCGTCACATTCCAGCCGTCGGCACCGGCCTTTTCCACCTTGAAATCGAGCGATTTCAAAATGCGTTCGACATCCGCATCGGGAAAGTCGATGCCGAGCAGGCGTTTGATCTCGCTCTTCTTCAAAAGTGTCGTCTGTACGGGGATCGGGTTCGGGTAGTTGTCGACCATGCCGCGTAAGACGGTGCCGCCCGCGTGCTGCTGCATCAACTGGGCGGCTCGGAGAGCGGCGGGTTTCACGACCTCGGTGTGAATCCCACGGCTGAAACGAGTGCTGGCCTCGCTGAAGAGGTTGAACTGTTTCGACGTCCGGCGGATGCTCACGAAATCGAAGCTGGCCGATTCGAGCAGGACGTTCTTCGTGGTCGTGGAAACTTCGGTCTCGGCACCGCCCATAACCCCGGCGAGGGCGATCGGGCCAACCGAGTCGGCGATCAACAAATTGCCGGGCGAAAGCTCGCGCTCGACGCCGTCGAGCGTCTTCATTTTCTCGCCTGATTTCGCGGGCCGCACGGTGATTGTGGGCGATTTGCCGCCGGCTCGTTTTACCAGAATGTCGTAATCGAACGCGTGCAGCGGTTGGCCGTATTCGAGCATCACGTAGTTCGTGATGTCGACAATATTGCTGATCGGCCGCATTCCGGAGTAAGCGAGCCGGCGTTGCATCCAGCCCGGAGAGGGTTGGATGGTCACGTCGCGGATCAGCATCGCCGAGTATCGCGGGCAGAGCTTCGGATCGGCGATCTCGACTTGTACCTTCCCCTCGACGGCATCGATTCCATAAACCGGCTCGGGCACTGGCACGACCGCTTGTTGGCCCGTGAGCGCCGCCACCTCGCGGGCCACGCCGATCATCGACAGGCAGCGGGCCATGTTCGGCAGCACGTCGATCTCGATAACAACATCGCCCATGAAATCGACGAGCGGCTTGCCGACCGGCGCATCACCCTCAAGGATAATGATCCCTTCGTGTTCCTCGTCGATTCCCAGTTCGAAGGTCGACATCACCATCGCATCGCTCGGCACGCCGCGAAGGTTGCTCGGCTTCAATTCCTTGATCGCCTTCGGTGTGGCGTGCCCATCGAAGTAGGTGCAACCGCTCATACCCAGGACGACCTTCTGCCCCTTATCGCCGATCGCGATATTCGGCGCACCGGTGACGACCTGCTTGGGCGTTCCCGCTCCGTAATCGAGTTGCACGAGTTTTAGCTTGTCGGCATTCGGGTGCTTCTCGACCCCGACCACCTCCGCGACGACGATCAACTTCGGATCCCATGCCGGCCCGCGATCTTCCTGCTTGACGCGCAGACCATCCGGGATCGGCAGCCCAAAAAAGCGGGCGGCGGCGACTTCGAGGCCTGAGATCGTCAAACGATCGATCAACGCGGAAGCACCGATCGAGAGCGGAACGTAATCGCGTAGCCAGTGGAGAGGAACTTTCATCGAATGCTCGGAGGGAAGGTAGGATTCGAAATCTGAGCCACGGATGGAACACGGATTAAACACGGATGAAATCAAGAAGATCGTCTATGCAATTCTTATCCGTGTTTGATCTGTGTTCCATCCGTGGCTAAAATCTTCTGGTATTCCAGATGCTTCAGGGTTCATCCTACCGCTTCGGGGAACGAGTGGCACGGAGGGAATCGGCGAGCGTCGCTTGATTTCCGCGTGGGAATCGCGAAAACAACGAGAGATCGCTCCTGTTCAATTGGTTCGAGGCGAATGATGGCCAGCTTGACTGCGACTTTGCCAGACGTAATGACACTACCCGATCATCGCGGACGTTTCGGCCCCTATGGCGGCAGATATGTGCCGGAAACCCTGATGTTCGCGATCGAACAACTCGACAAGGCATATGCCGAAGCCCGCGAAGATTCCGAGTTCCAGGCTGAATTTCACCGGTTGATGAAAGAATACGTCGGCCGCCCGTCGCTCCTTTACTTTGCCGAACGTTTGACCAAGGAAGCGGGCGGGGCGCGCATCTACCTGAAACGCGAGGATTTGAATCATACCGGTGCCCACAAGATCAACAATGCCATCGGCCAGACCCTCCTGACGAAACGGATGGGCAAGAAACGTGTGATCGCGGAGACGGGCGC
>JAIOQJ010000485.1 GCA_021413475.1 Planctomycetota bacterium
ATGATCGATCAGGTATATCAGTCCCGAGCCAATGACGATCACGTTCAGCACGAGATACGTGCCGACGATGAACACCGCCAGGCCGATCACTTCCTTGAAGCCTCGCATGTAGACGGCACCAAGTAACATGAGCAGCGTCATGGTCACGATCATTTGCTGATTCGTCCCGGAGCCCGTCTCTTCGTGGCCCGGCCAGAGCGGATTATGCACCAGATGTTCGGCCGCATCGGCCGCGGAGAGCGTTTTGGTGATGACGAAATCGGTGGCGGCGAATCCGAGCAAGATCAAAACAAGAAGCTTCCCGACCCAGCCGGAGACCAGCCTCGCCAACATGCCGATCGAGCCTTGCCCACTGAAAGAGCGTGAGCAGACGTAATAGAAGACCGGAAGGGCGCCCAGAAGCGTCACGAGAACGAGTACGATGGTCGCAAATGGGGCTAGCGATCCCGCGTTCTTAAAGGCGATCGAAGGCTGATAAGCCAGCGTGCTGAAGTAATCGACGCCCGTCAAACACATGACCCAAAGCCAGAACGACTTATGGGAATGGCCGCCCGATGCAGCCGGCACGGAAGTTTGGCTCATGGAAACATGTACCAGCCGACGGCGCGTCGATCACGGGTTGCCCCGCGACCGGATTCGCTTCACCCCGGCTCAACGAGCCCGGATGACTGAAACGGATCGCTCGCACGGCGAGAGAGTGGCAATCCGTACAGTGATCGTGCCATCGGAACGCTTGCATCACCTTAGCGAACCAGAGGACCGCTGGAAAGGAAGATGGTAATAAACTGATTTAAGGTGTTGCGAGATCAGGGGATAAAAAATGAATGGGGATCCGGGAAGACGGGAAGACGTAGAGATTCACTATAAAAACAGGACGCATCAATCAGCATTGATGCGTCCGATGTGAATCTCAGTACAAATGAGCACGGCAATGCTGGCTTGCCAAGCTGGAGGATTGCTACTCTTCCCACTTGCCCTTGTAATACTCCTTGGTTTCGTTGCCATCCTTGTCCACTTGAATGCACCGATCGTTGAGCAAGCGGACCCGGTTACCGCTCTTGATGTTCTCCAGCTCGATGAACTCCGCGGTTCTCTTGATCTCCTTGAACTGGAACTTGCCGTTCGGGCTCTTCTCGTACCAGTCGTTTCCCTTATTATTCTCGAAAAACCCGTCCGGATGCCGCCAAACTTCTCGCTCCTTTGCAGCCAGAGGACCGACGAGAACTAGAACCAAGCAAGCTGCGACGAACGAACTCATCAGCGCGCGAATCATAGCAAACCTCCATATGAGAGATGGCGGAAGAGGTGGAGCCAGATTGACCGAGGTCTCTCACACCTCAACATTTTTCGACGGACGAATCCGTCAAATTCGGCACTTGAATCTCGCTGATTCGAACACGACTCGGCCTATACCAAAACGATCATTGTGCCGAAAAGGAGAAAAACGATCTCTCCTCATTATTCCGAAGATAGTACTTGGGGGGCGGTTCACCCGCAAGGAAATTTCGTCGTGATTCGGCATGCACCGGAGGGACGTGGATCTCGCAGGAACATCATGAACGCAATAGCCCCTCAAGGGCTCGGCTGAACCAAGTTAATCAGATTGCCGCAGGTATCCTCGAACAAAACCGCCGTGATTGGACCCATGTTCACGGGTTCGCCTCGGAAGTTGACTCCGTGCTCTTTCAGCCGCTTGTATTCGGCGTGAATGTCCTTGGTCATAAATGCCGTGATTGGCACTCCGCCATCGAAAAGGGCCTTTTGAAAAATCTTGGCCGGAGGAAACGCCATCGGTTCGAGCACCAACTCCATCCCCTCGACTCCTTCGGGTGACGCGACGGTCAACCACCGGAATTCGCCCATCGAGATGTCGTTTACCTTCGCGAATCCCAATACGTCCGTGTAAAACTGAAGAGCCTTGGATTGATCATCCACCATCACGCTGCTGAGTTTGATTTGCATACGATGATTCCCCTTGGTGAATCTCTGATGTGGATGATGGTGCCGCGCTTATTTCAACACGTTACACTCGGGCAATGCCTTTTTAAATTCATCGATTCCCTCGGAGGTGACCTGGGTTTTGAGAGCGTGGAGCGTTTTCAGTTTTTTCAAACCGGTTAGCTCCATCAGGCCGGCGTCGCCGATGCCACTCTCGGAAATGTTTAAGATTTCAAGCTTGGCGAGATCCCTAAGTTGCTTCGCGCCCGCGCCCGAGATCGCGCTATTTCCCGAAAGATCGAGGAATCGGAGATTCTTGAATTCTTTCAGTTCCTTCACACCCGAATCGGTCACTCCAGCTCGGAACAGATCCAGATAGGTCAAGTCTTTGAGGCCTTTGAGGTCCCGTAGTCCATCATCTCCCACGGGCACGCTGTTCGCGTAAAGCCCCTTCAGATTCTTGAATTCCTTGATTGATTGCACGCTGGCATGGGTCAATTTCCTGCCCCGAAGGAAGAGCCACTGGAGCTTCTTCAGCTCGGTGAGGTTCTTCAAGCCCTCGTCGGTCAGGCCATCGATGACTCCGTCCAATTCGCGAAGATCTAACGCCGTGAGGTTTTTCAGTTCGGCTAGGTCCTTCATGCTCGCGTTCGATCCCCGCCAGTTGGTGAACACAATCCATGTCAAATTCGGCACATTTTTCAACTGTTTGAGATCTACGTCGTTGGCCAAATCTAACTGGATTCCGAATGGTACATCGACCGTCGGCAGGGTCGGCAGCTTGCCCCGACCGACCAAGGAAAATCCCGGCAGGCCTTTCCGCGTCTCTCCCGAGGCGGGCACGACACTGGGAAGACCGAGACTATTCTGGCTCGGGTCGAGGAAGAGGACGTGTTGTCCACCAATTTTCTCGTACTCTGCCAAGGTTCGGGCATCGATCCCGTCGAATCTTGGCTCTTTATTGACGGACTTGACAGGTTTTGGATCGGAATCTCCGATCGCCTTGGGTTCTTTGAAGCGAGGTGATTCCTGCTTGGGCGATTCCTGCTCTCCTTCACCCTTTTTCGCACCATCGCCTTTCGTGTCCGAAACATTTTGATTCTCGGGATTCGTCTTGGCCGACTTGTTGCAACCAAGCACGGCCAGGGGCAACAGCAAAACCAATCCAGCGAGACGGGTCAACTTCCAGCCGAGAAGAAACCGTGAATCGAGAGAGGACAACATGGATCAATCTCCTAGGTGCGCGGCATCACTGCGGTGGAATCTTTGACGGAGCCTGAAAGATCGACTTGGGTGAAGGGGGCCGTTCCGGGATCGACTTCGACGAGAAATCAAACGCGGGGCCCGCTGCAACTTGCAATCTAGCTCGCGAAAGGGTTTGTGAGCAAGCTCTCTTGCGGGTTTTCCGTTCGAAGGGTTAGTCAAAAAGTTCGGTGGCGCGGCCTTTGACGCGCGAAACATAACGGCGGCGGGATTTCACCGGATTACCGGCCGAAATCCCGCCGCCGTTATGTTTCAAAATGCTCGTTCCCCGCAATGGAGGAGAAACGGAATCGTCTGATCCATCAATACCGGATGCTGAAACCGGCGTTAAAGCCCTGGAGGACGAAAGAAGAGGATGGGAACATGTTTCGCGATGGCACGTTCGTAAACGTGCCAAAAGTTGCGCTGGTGGGTTGCAGGGCGGTGACCGACTGCCCGGTAACAAGATCGGAAGCTCGAACCACATTGCTCATATAGATCATCGTGTAGCCGAAGTACCCAGCCAGAGCCGGGGTGAACTGATATCCAAGTGTGAGGTTCAATTCAGGGACCGCGGCAAAGGTGTTCCGTTGATATCGGCCGAGTTGGTCGCTCTGGGCGTAGATGCCGCCGGTACCGAGGAAATTCTGACTCGTCGTCGAGGTCGAGCTCGAATTGGTTACGACCGGACCAGGCGCGACGACATTTGTATTAATCGTTCTCGTGGTGCTGTTCGTCACTTTGGACGAACCGACAGTCTCAACCACTTGATGCATGCTGCCAAGCGCGACTTTTCCCGTCAAGCCAATGGACCAACTGCCGAAGCGGAATTGGTTATAGAGGCCAATATTGCCGCCATAAAAATTGTTCTGCGTTTTGAAACGATCGTACAGGAAAAGAGAGATATTCGAAATGGTTTGTGTCGTGGTGGTCGTAACCGTGGCACCACCAACGCCACCGACGCCACCACCGACGCTTTGGACAGTTGTCGCTGTTGTGTTGAACGGGGCGAAAATCTGATTGTTCAACAGGACGGCACCTCCAAGAAGCAGATCCGACTGCGAACCAATCTCCGAAGTATCCGAAAGACTCATGAAGCGGAAGCCTGCGATGAACCCGAGGGTGTAGCCGAAGCTTCTTTCCGAAGAAGTACGGAGTAGCGTGGCGAGGAAGTTGCCTTCGACTCCGTAAGAGGCAGTCTGAGTACGGTTGAATGCGGTCACCGTGGCAAAGTTCGGCGCTCCGATCACATAGGATGTGTTCGCACCCAAGCTCGGATCGAAGAACGGACGAGCGAGTAACGGCGTACCCGTTTCAGAACTGACCGCATTGTAATTTTCCTGCTTGTTTTCAAGGAAAAACCCGCTGACGTTGAAGCCGAGCCGGCCGTATTGATCGAACCACAAGCCTGTGTTGATGCGTGCTCCGCTTGCAAAATCGAAATTGGCGACGTTTTGGCCATAAAGAACGTTGGTTGTTGGCAGACCGACGGCACCCATACTGGTTGCAGATCCGCTCGTAAGCAAAGGTGCGCTATATGCCGTGGAGCGAGGTGCCCAAAAGAGGTATTCACCCATGATCCACAGGCGTGGAATCGCCCCAGCGTTATTTCCACCACCAGCGCCCGGAGCACCATTGGAACCATTCGGGTCCAAGCCATCCCAGTTGAGAGGAGGCGGATAATCGACTGGACCGCCCGGACCGCCGTTCGGGCCGCCGCCTGGATAACCACCCATCATTTCGGGAAGAGGCGGAGGAATAATCGAAGGTGAGCCAAGGCCGCCCGTCGGAGGAGATTGCCCCCAAGCGAGGCTGGCCCCCGCCGTCATGACCACGATGAATCCAAGCACTCCGTTACGCATGGGATCGCTCCTCGACCGCCTGCACGGAAAAAGCGAGATGGACTCGCCGTCCGGTAGGCATGACTTCCCCCGTCTGTTCAATTAGATCGGTAGGATCAACCGCTTCCATGAGCAGAATCGGTACGGGAAGAAAATGCTGCCTAAGTTCCAATCGAAAATCATCGTTGGCTTGCCCAATTTGCCAGATCCCGATTCCGCCGACGCGATGAGCGGATGGCAGGCGAGCCAGTCCGCAGCCCACGAAGTCGCTGAAACAATAAGAAAACTATTTCGCCGACATTACTTGCCACTCATACCACTCTTACCACCGAACCTCGACCCCGCCGCTTCCCGTATGGGTCGTGTACTTGGTGGAACTCAGAATCGAATAATCGATAAACAGGCGGGCGCGGTCCATGTAGGCCGAATGGGCTGCCCCCGCCGGCGAACTGCATGACGGCGGCGCGATCCTCGCCGAGGACGTTATGCACAAAGCGGGCGTTGGCTCGCCACAGGCATGAAAACACGTCGTAGCCGCGCGAGTAGTTCGTGCGAATACCAAACGAAGTCCACATGCATTCGTTGTCGAGTTTGGAGCCCCGTAGTGCGCCGTTGCCGCCGGATTCGATGAAATCATCGTTCTTCATCCGCAGATACTGCACGCCGCCGAATGGAATCATGTAGACATCGCCGTAGGTAAAGGCACGGCCGGCTTCGATCCCCGAGTTGTATAGATTGCCGTTATACTTCGATGATTCGGTTTCGGAGAAAGTATCGAAGCCGAAGTTGATCCGGCGATTGATCTTGTACGTATTTCGCCCATATCCGACATTGCCGAGCGCGTACCAAGGGCCAAAGGTCTGACTCCCATTCACGCCAACGTCGCACATGGAGACGTTGCCATCTTCATTGAGCCCCTGAGTGTTCACCCGCGAAAGATTGTAGTTTCCGTAAAAGCCGATCCGGGTGGTGTTGCTCAACCAGCGATCAAGACCGGCCAGCACGCCAAAGGTATTGGTGTCGATTCCTGAGAATTCTCGATTGTTGGAACTCGCTCCTAAATTGCCGCGAAATCGCATCCAGGCATTCCAGCCGCATGGGAGAAGTTGTTCCTCCAGGTTTGGATCGCCGCAAGTGTCGGGTCGTTCGAGTGTTCCTTGAAGTTGGTCGTAGAGCATCTGGCCGGTAAGCATGGTGTTCATGCCCGCATAGGCAAGTAGGCTGCCATGAATGGCACCGGAAAGTTCATCAAGTGCTTTCGCCGCTTGGGCCGGCGAATTGAGCAGCAACGCGTTGTAGATCGTTTGCAAGCCGGGCGGCAGATTGTTCGCGCCCAGAACATTCATAACCGCCCGCTCGTTGAATGTTTGAGCGGAAGCAAGTAGCTCCGCTCGGGCCAGTTCGGTGACCAGGAACACGTTATTTCCACGGTAAAAAAGCTGAGCGTTTCGATTGAGGCCCACGGATGTGACACCCGAATACACGCCCGACACTCCCCGCGAAGCCGTCAAGATGTTGTAACGCATACCGCCCGTGTAGTTCCCCGGAGCGGCAAGTACCTGAACGGTACCGCCATTGATGACGGCGGCACCATTGACTTGAATATGGTCGCTTTGCAGGCCCGAGTTGAGTTCGACCTGGTAGGTCGAGCCGACGGCCTGGGTATAAGTTCCATTGACAGTCAGGTTGCCAATGGAATTGCCTGGAGCGGTGGTACCGAAGACGTCCCGCTCGCGGTACCATTGGCACCAAACGTCACCCCCGTGCCTCCAGCGCCTGGGGCGACGCTGTTCCCGGCCGGTAATTGGCCATCAACGATTTCAAGCGTGCCTCCTTGGCGAACGAAGACCGCGCCGCCAAAGCCCGAGCCGCCGCCGCCGCCATTGCCGCCGATCGCGTTTGAAGTACCGCCGTTTCCGGCGCCGAAGCCGCCCAAGCCTTGTCCGCCGCCAAGCCCGTCGCCGCCGCCTCCACCGCCATAGCCGCCATTCCCGCCGGCGGCCAAAGT
>JAIOQJ010000486.1 GCA_021413475.1 Planctomycetota bacterium
GAGGAAGACGTTTTTGGCACCTGGTTGAGCTATTCCGAAAAGCACGACGTTCTCGTCGAAGCGGGCCGCGTGGCCCGAGACTCGTTACTCGATGAACCGAAGGGAATGCGTGCTTTCCGGGCCAAGACCGGCGTCGTCATCTGGCACGACAAAAAATTTCTTGGCCCCGCCATTCTCCACGGCGACATGATCCTGAAGGATCGCAGTGCCTGCGATTTACTGACAGGCGAAGCGAAGATGCGGCCCGACCCGTTGACCGGCGAATCCACGGAGTGGTCTTGGATTCGCAATTACGGATGCAATACGCCGATGGCGTCTCAGCACCTGATGACCTTCCGCTCCGGGGCGGCCGGGTATCTCGATTTGTGCAACGACGGCGGGACCGGCAATTTCGGTGGCTTCCGGTCGAGTTGTACCAACAATCTGATCGTGGCCGGCGGCGTACTCTGTGCTCCGGAATATACGCGCACCTGTACTTGTAGCTACCAGAACCAGAGTTCGATCTGCCTCGTCAACATGCCCGACGCGGAAATGTGGACATCGTTCGGCAAAGTCGGCGGCAAAGGCACGATTCGCCGCATCGGAGTAAATCTGGGTGCCCCCGGCGATCGCAAAGGCGACAACGGCACGCTTTGGCTCGAATATCCCAGTGTTGGCGGCATGTCGCCGCCTATTGACGTTCATGTCTCCGGTAAGGAACTTCAATATTTCCGCCGACATTCCGGGCGCGTCGAAGGGCCGATGAACTGGGTGACAGCGTCCGGTCTCAAGGGAATCGACGCTTTGTCGATCACGCTCGGTTCCGCTCAGGGCGACCCAAGAAAATACACCGTGCGATTGTTCTTTTCGGAACCGGAGGAACTCAAGGCCGGCGAACGCGTGTTTAACGTGAGCCTACAAGGGCAGGCGATTCTCGACAACTTCGACATCGTCAAGGAAGCAGGTGCCGCCCATCGTGGCGTGATCCGCGAATTCAAAGGAGTAATGGTCACCGATGAAATCAAGGTGCTTCTGAAACCGACCGCGAACTCGAAACCGCCGCTGCTATCGGGAATTGAGATTGTCGCGGAGGGGTGGTAGATCGCTTCGTGGCGAAGACGAATTTGAAATCTGCACGGGCTCGGCTGCACCGATTCAAACATCGGATCCCGTTGGCTCGTGCGTCAGCCCGCTTTGCTTACCATCCGCAGGAACAACTCTTCCAAAGTCTCGTCGTCGTGGACCACGCCGCGGAGCAGTAGCGAATTGCTCGAAGCCAATTCGAAAAACGTTCGTGTGCTCCAAGCAGCGGGGACGGAGACACGCATCTCGCCTCGGACATTCTCTTGAAGGATCTCCACGCCAACAAGAGTCAGGCCGTTTTTGAAGCCCGTGGAATCGCCTTGCACCGCTAAACGGTAACGATCGTGGCGGCGATCGCGAAGCTCATCGACGGTTCCCTGCCCGCGAACCTGGCCGTTCATCAGGATGACGACTTGCTCGCAAACCGTCTCGACATCGGCGAGCAGGTGCGTCGAAAGAATGATCGATTTGCCGAAATCCCGGCCGATTTCAAGTAATAGCCGGAGCATCGCATCGCGTCCAGCGGGATCAAGACCGCTGGTCGGTTCGTCGAGCATCAGCACCGGTGGGTCGTGGATGAGCGCCTGCGCGAGCTTGATCCGCTGCTTCATGCCGGTCGAGTATTCATTGAGCAGGCGGTAGCGTGCGTCTTCGAGTTCGAGATAGGTGAGCATCTCGTGCGCCCGCCGGCGTGCTTGCTGCCGGGGCATGCCGCAGAGTTCGCCCGCAAGCGAGACGTACTCGATCCCCTTCAGGCCGGGAATCAGGGCGTCGGCCTCGGGCATGAAACCGATCAGTCGCCGCAGTTCGTAATTCGCCTCGCGATCCGGCCCCGCCGCGATCGGTTGATCGAGTACCCGCCCGGAGCCCGACGAAGGCGGCAGCAGGCCCATCAAGATCTTCAGTAGCGTCGATTTCCCCGCACCGTTCGGCCCGAGCAAACCAATCCGCCCCGGCTTGAGTTTCAAGCTGACATCGCATAGCGCCTGGTAACTGCCAAACACGCGCGAGACTCGATCGAGATGGATGAGGTATTCCATGCAATTTTCACGTCGTGTAATCGGCATTCAAACGCACGTATTCGGGCGTAAGGTCGCAGGTGTAGAACGTGCAGCGGCCGGTGCCGAGGGTGAACCTCAAGCGAAGGTGAACTTCGCGATGTTTCCGGATGTAGCTCGATGCGGCCGCGGCGTCGAATGGCAACGGTACGCCGGCCCGATAGAGCGGCAAGTCGCCCATCCAGAGCGAAAGGTCTTTCTCTTCGAATTTCACGCCTGAGTAACCGGCCGCGGAAACGACGCGGCCCCAGTTGGGGTCGGCCCCGTATATAGCAGTCTTCACCAGCGAACTCTCGGCGACCGTCTTGGCAACCTGGCGGGCTTCCGCGTCGGAGCGGCTGCCTTCGACGTCGATGACGACCAGATGGTCGGCCCCTTCGGCATCCGCGGCGATCGAACGGGCCAGGTCGGCACACATGCCGTGAACCGCCCCAGAGAACAGGGCGAGTCCGGGACCGGATAGAGGTTTGCCGCTGCCGTTCGCCAGTAGCAGAACGGTGTCGTTCGTGCTCATGTGGCCTTCGACGCTAATGCAGTTGAAGCTCTGTTCGACCGCGTGTTTCAAAATGTTGTGCAAATCGTTCGGGGCCACCGGTGCGTCGGTATTCAGGAAACCGAGCATGGTCGCCATGTTCGGGCCGATCATGGCGGCCCCCTTGGCGAAGCCGGTCAGATGAAAATTCACCGAATCGATGGTTAGCGTCCGCGTCGCGACTTTGATTTTCGTGTCCGTCGTCAGGATCGCATTCGCGGCATCGGAAAGGCTGCGCGGATCGCTGCTGAGCGCCTTGAAGGCCTTGGGGATGCCCGTATCAAAGACGCCCATCGGCAACAAGCGGCCGATGACGCCCGTGGAACAAACAAGAATTTGCTCCGGCTGGCAACCGATCTCTTTCGCGGCTAACTCGGCCATGCGGCGGGCGTCGGCCATTCCTTGATCGCCGGTGCAGGCGTTGGCGTTGCCCGAGCAGATGACGACGCCGCGAGCATCGGGCCGGGGCAAGCGCTCACGGCAGAGATGGACCGGAGCGGCACAGACGCGATTCTGCGTGAAGACCCCCGCGGCGGCGGCGGGTCCGTCGCTGACGATCAAGGCCAGATCGAGACGCGTTTCCTCTTCCCGTAATCCCGAGTGGACGCCGGAAAAACGGAAACCCTTGGCGATGGTCCATTCATTCATGGGAGTTGCGGAAAGAAGAATCCGGAACGCGGAATCAGAACCGCTCGAACCACGCATCCCGGGAGAGGGAATTATACGGCTCGCGAAAGGAATGACGAAGATCGAAGAATTTTAGCCACGGATGAAACACGGATTCAACACGGATAAAACCAGAAGAAGTGAACCACAGAGACACAGAGGCACAGAGAAGAAATTGATGAAAATCTCTCTTCTCTGTGCCTCTGTGTCTCTGTGGTTCAAGTTCATTTTTCGTTAGCGGCGTTTGCCGATTGGCACGATTCGGGTGATATCGAGGCCGTCGGGTCCGATATAGTGATCGAGCAAATCGATTCGGCCGCGGCCTTTCATGTCCTGAAAAGTTCGGCTCATTTCATCCCACCAGATCAGGGCCTGGATGTCGGGATGGTCGCGCTTCATTCGGTGATATTGATCGACGCGATTGCGGAAGGCGTCGGCTTCCGCGGTGGCAATCGCCCGACTGGTCTCGGCGTAGGCTTTCGCTTCCTGAGCGAGCCGATAGGCGAAGCTCTCCGACTCGCGGCGGCGTTGCGATTCTTCCTGCCGCGCCTTGGAAACCCGGCTGCGGTTCAACGCTTCCGCCTGGTTCACCCGTTCGAAATCGCGACGCACGTCGTCCGGCGGCGTCAGCAGGGCAACGCTCACGTTCTGGATGCGCACACCAAGATGATAATCTTCGATCCGCCGTTGCAATCGCGGCACCAGCCAGCGCGGCAAGTCGCCGCTGCCGGTAAGAAGGAGCATGTCGATCGGCCGTCCCGAAGCCCATTCCGTGAGTGACGCTTCCGCTTCCCGAGCGATCAGGCCATCGACTTCGCTTCGATGAAGCACGTAATCATCGAGCGACGCGTCCCCCTCGGCCACCGCAAAATCGACGTGAACACGGGCGTTCACCAGGTTTTCGTCACCCGTGAGCAACAACCCCGCTGGCACGGTCAGAGTGCCTTGTTGCTCTTCAAGTTGGACACCAACCGTGACCCGCTGCACCTGAGCGATCGGCACGCGTTCGACACGATCCATCCCCCAGGGTAGTCCGACCCATAGGCCTGGCCCCGGTCGTGCGACCACGCGGCCAAATCGCTTGACAACGGCCCGCTCCTCCGGACGGATCTGATGGATTCCAGTTAGGAGATAGCCGACTAACAACAGGGCAATCACGAGACGCAGCGTCTTCAACGATCACTCCTGTTCGGGTTTGGGTTGAGTCGACGGACGTTTCTTTTCTTCCCCCGGCGGCCGAAGCAGGAGATCGAACAGCGGATGCTTGCCGGAGAGAAGCAAGACGTCGTTCGATTTCATCATACTCGCCTGGAACGTCTTGATTTTCCGCCAAAAGGTAGCGAAATTCGTGTCGATGGTATCGGCCTGTAAACGGATTTCACCTGCTTCGAGGTCGGCCCTGCCTTCGATGATCCGCTTCTCGGTCGCGGCCCGTTTCTCGATCTTGGAGGCTTCGTATTTCGCGTCTTCGACGATTTTCGTGTAAAGCTGCGAACCCTCGGTTTCGATCTTGGTGACCTTCTCCTTCAGCCGTTCGCTGATACTCTCGATGATGCTCGGCAACGCGGCTTCGGGATAGTTCAGACGGCGCAAACGCACATCCACTACCTGAATGCCGTAATCGCGAAGAATCGTCTCCGCCAGCGGTTCGTCGGTGTCTGCGGGACCGAGGCGATCGATGCCCAGAAGCTTACGGCGCACGGCCTCCGAACGGGTTTCGATCCGCGCGTCGTCGGCGATGCCGAAAAGATCGGTGAGCGGGATGTTGCTGATGACGGCGGTCAGGCGTCCATTAATGCGCGGTGTGAGCAGTCGCCGTGCTTGTTCCAAGGTTCCGACCGTGCGCAAGAAGCGATCCGCCGCGGCGGCGTCCGGGATCTTCCAGCAGACGTAGGCGTCCACCGTCAGCGTTTTGCCCACTTCTTTGTCGGTGGGGTCGCGCGTCAACGGTTCCGTGGTGGGCAGATCGACAATCCGCAACCGGCGATCGAGACGGCGTACCGATTCAATCGGGGCGGGCCATTTCACGTGCAACCCCGCCGCGGTTGCCCCATCATGCACGGCCACGGGCTCACCGAAACGCGTGACGTACGCAAACTCCGCCTGATCGACGGTGTAAAGCGCCGACTGGCCCCAGAGGACGAGGACGATCAGGGCGAGGATCAGGACAATTGTGCGATTCATAATTCGGCCTTTCGAGGGCTCACGCGAGTCTCCGTAAAACCTATGACTCGCGGCTAAACTAGTTGCTCTTATGGAGCCTCGCGTTGCTCCACCCGATTACCCTGGAAGAGCATCGCGGGGCGGAGCAGGTCGGGGTCGACGACGAACAGGCGTGTTGCTCCACTCACTTGTTCGGCATCGATGATGATCTTGTCGCGACTCTGCAGCACGGTCGCGATCGTACTCCAGGCCAGATTGAAGTCGATGAGTGCCCGCCGTGCGGTCAACACGATTGCGTATTCTTCCTCCGCGACTTCGAAAGCGGCGTACAGGCTTTCGCCCGCTTCAAGCGATTTCACGAAGCGCTCGAAGACTTCCCACTCCTGATCGGCACTCAGCCGTTCGCGGGCTCGTTGCCAGCCGACGAGATCGACAGATTGGGCTCGGGCGTCCTCGACCCGTTCGTTCGCTTGCCGTTTGACGTCGTTGATCGTGATGATCTCTTCCTCGATCGCCCGGCTCTTGAGCAAGGTCGCGGTCGCGTTGGCGCGGTGGCGTTTCTGTTCGTGTTCCTGGATTGCTTTTGCCAAGCGATAATAGTCCTTGGCGATCCGCAGAGGTGGGTGCATATCGTGAATAATCACGCCGACGATACGCACGCCGACGCCGTCGGGGGCCAATTGCCGTAAGCGGCGTTCGAGCCGCTCGGCCACTTGTTGCTGAAGATCGAGCCGTTGCGTGGTGAGGAGTTCCATGAACGTCCGCCCGGCGACGATCTCGCGCAAGGCCCCTTCGGTCGCGGAGCGGATGAGGGCTTTCGGCTGACGGGAAGCGAACAGGAACTGCCGTGGATTGTCGATGGTGTACTGGACGCTGGCCAACACGTCGATGAGGTTGCGGTCGCCGGTAAAAAGCGACAGGCCCAGCGGCCGGGTGGGATTGCCATGCACGCTGGTCCAGGTCAGGTCGCCGGCGTCTTGTTCGAGTGCTTGCTCGGCATCCTCATCTTCCGAAGGTGGTGTCTTGAAGTCGATCAACACGACTTGAATAGCATTCGGTTTCACCCGGCGGATCGATTCAATCGGCCAGGGCCAGCGGTAGTGCGGACCGGGGCCGAGATCGGCTTGGGCCTTGCCGAAGCGCTGCACGACGGCAGCCTCGTCCGGTTCGATGACGACAAAGCCGCTCCAAAGCCAGATTGCGACAAGGATGAACACGAAGCCGATGGCAATCGACTTGGCATGATGCGTGATGCCGTGGAACAGATTCTCGATCCGGGCGTTGCGTTCCAGCCAGAGATCGAAGCGGGTGTAGCGATCCTTCCAGCGCGACCAGGCCCGGTCGGGGGCCCGTTCGAAGCCAAGGAGACGCATCGAATTCAGCAGCACCAGCAAGGAACCGAGTTGGTGATAGAGCACGCCGAAGAGCGGGGCTTTGTCGAAGAGTTCCGGCGAAGCGGCGAACAACGGCCAGACCAACCCGGTGATGATGATGCCAACGGCGTTCACGGCGAACGCGAAAAAGAGAATGTTCTGCCGAATGATCCGCATCGTCTCTCGCGAGAGTCGCAAGAGAAGAGGAAGGTGGTGAAGCGGTTCGCCCATCATGACGATGTCGCCGGCCTCGGCAGCCACGTCGGTGCCCGTTCCCACCGCGATGCCGACGGACGCCTTCACCAGGGCAGGGGCGTCGTTGATGCCGTCGCCGACGAAGGCCGTGGCATCGCCGACGAGAGAGGCCTTGTCGGCAGGCAGTTGCTCGGCGTGAATGTCGTCGATCTTCAGTTGGTTGGCCACGGTGTGGGCAACGCTAGCGCGGTCGCCGGTCAGGAGCATGATCCGCGAAATCCCGGCATTGCGGAGTTCTTGCAAGACGTCCGCCGCCTCCGGACGGATACGATCGCGGGCACCGATCACGCCCAGAATGATACCCTCGCGGGCCACAAGCAGGGAAGTCTGTCCCGCGTCATCGAGTCTTTGCAAGGCGGCGAGCGCATCGTTGAGAAGCTTGATGCCTTTCTCTTCAAGAAGGCGACGCGTGCCAACGAGGACACTGGTGCCATTCACCTTGGCACTGACGCCCGCACCGGGATGCGCTTGAAAGTCGGCGATGGTTCGGGGTGAGAGCGAGAGATCGCGGGCTGCTTGCACGAGAAGACGCCCGAGGGGATGTTCACTTCCCTGTTCCGCATCGGCGGCGAGTTGAAACACTTCTTCAACCAAGGCACCTTGCAACGGTATCACCTCGCCGAGTTCGAGTTTCCCTTCGGTCAACGTGCCGGTTTTGTCGAACGCGAACGCTTGCACCTTCGCGAGTTGTTCGAGGACCGCACCGCTCTTGATCAGCACACCGGTCCCTGCCAAACGACCGAGGGCGGCGATCACGGCCGCGGGGGTGGCCAAAACCAGGGCACACGGGCAAGCAACGACCAGGACGCCGAGCGTCGGATAAAGGCTCAGCCGTGCCGCGGCCGAGAGCGAGAGGCGAAGTTCCGGGGCGCGAAAAGGTCCTGCCTGATAGAGCAGGTTTAGAAGGAAGACTAGTGCGGCGGCCCCGAGCACGGCGGGCAGAAACCACTTTGACAGGCGATCGACCTGGCGCTGGATCGGTGCTTTATCTTGCAAGGCCCGCGACGTGATTTCGATGACCCGGCCGGCGACGGTCTGCTGGGCGACTTGCTTGGCTTCGATGGTGAGTTGGCCGACTTGATTAATGCTACCGGCCAGGACCGCGTCGCCCGGCCCACGCTCGACCGGAAGGCTTTCACCTGTCAGAGGGCTGGCGTCCACGGCGGAGCGTCCGGCGAGTACCATGCCATCGACGGGGATCTTGCCCCCTGGCTTCACAACGACGTGATCGCCCGTGTGAACTTCGGTCGTGAAAACCCGGACTTCCTGGCCGTCGCGGAGGACCCAGCAGCGTTGCGGGAAGACCTCGACCAGCTTGCGGATGCCGCGTTGGGTGCGTGCAAACGTAAAGGCTTCGAGGCACTCACCGACCAGGCCGATGAAAACCACCTCAGCAGCGACGAGCGGTTCGCCAATCAGAATGGCCGCGATACAGGCGATGGCGATGGCCAGATCGGCGACGAAACGGCCTTCCAGGAGTGCTTCAAGGGAATGGAAAAGAATGCGGGCACCGCCTACGACGGCGGCGAGCATCGCAAAGCGAAAGCCGAGGAGTTCGCGAGACCACGGCTTGATGTCGAAACCGATATCCTGACTGCCGAGCCAGGACATAAATGGTGGGGCAAGATCGCGGCAGATCAAGAAGGTCAATAAGGCCGTGAGAGCGTAGAGTCCGACATCACGAGATGTTCCGAAGAGTGAGTCGGCGTGGGAAACTTCACGATGCATGGAAGGACGGCCCGGAGAAAACGAGTCGCGGCCACGCTCTTAGTGTACTCCTCACGCTCCGCGTGAGTTTGCTTTCCTCACGCGGAGCGTGAGGAGTACGTTAAGGCTTGAGTGTCAGGCTTCATTGTAGCGAGGCACGCGACTCGTTCGGGAACATCCACGTTATTAACTGGATGCGAGGGGCGACCGAGATGCTAATTTTTCTTCACACTCCATTCATTCATCTTCTTGCCAAGTGCTTCATTTTTTGGCGAGACATCGAACGCGCTCAAGAAAGATCGCCGCCAAAGTCCGGAAACGTCCTTCTCCATTACCATCACTTCTTTGCGTTCCTCGCCATCTTGCTTGTAGGAAACGAAAAGAATCTTGTAATCTCCCGTCCCCTTGGATTTCTTGTCTTTGGGATCCTTTTCGCGTTTGAAATCATCTTCCGATTCGACTTTGAACGAATTGACCTTTTCCTCGATTTCCTTTTTGTCAAAGCGACTTCGGTATTCCATCATCGCTTTCATGTCGCGCTTTAGTTCGATCTGCAACTCCGACTTCGCGGTGCCGGCGGCGGAATCAAAATCGTAGGAGCTGAGGGGATCGCCGAAAGGATTTCGCAGTGAGAATCCCGGTTGCAGCGGATCGCGGCACAGGGCAATGACCAAGGCAATAAATGCGAGTACGATGGCGACAATCGTGAGCATCATGGGGGCACCAGCGCCCGGACGTCGAGTGGACGAAAGAATCATGCGAGTCTCCAGAAACGAGTTGAGAGGTGGAAATTGCGTCGTCATTTTGCCTCAGCGAACGGCTGATGTCCAGAGTTTATTGAGACGGTTTCCAGAATTTTTTTGCCCACCAAAATCAGGCTTGGTCTGCTTCCGGAGGGCTATTCGCCGACGATTCGCGAAGATTGCGTAGAATTTCCGAAGATTCCATTCAATGTTCGGTTCATCACGGCGTGACTCTCATGAAACGGCACATTTGCTATCTGATCCCGCTTTTCCTGTTCTGGATTGCCCCAATAATCGGCGTCGCCGCGGACAAAAAAGTAGGGTCGGCCGTTGATCCCTACGACCAGTCAAAGGTGCCGCTTGAAGTGGACGCCCCCGCGGATTTCAAAGGAAAAAAGATCGTGCTGGTCGCGGGGAGGCAAAGCCACGGTGCCGGCGATCATGAATTTTTCGCGGGCTGTGCCATTCTGTCGGACCTATTGAAACAGACGCCGGACATATGGGTCGTGATCGCCCGCGATGGCTGGCCGAAAAACGAGAAGATCTTCGGTGGCGCGTCCGCGCTCGTCTTCTATATGGATGGCCGGGGCGGCCATCCCGTGGTGATGAAGGACAAGGAAGGCGACCGCATGGATCGCATTCAGAAATTGCTCGACAAGGGAGCTGGCTGGGTGAATCTGCACTACGCCGTCGACTATTTGCCCGAGCACGGCAAGCGAGTCCTCGGATGGATGGGCGGTTATTACGAACCAAACTATTCCATCAATCCCCACTGGGATGCCACATTCCGTTCGTTGCCGAAGCACCCGATCACAAAGGGTGTCAAACCGTTCGTGCTTCGCGATGAGTGGTACTACAACATGCGTTTTGTCGAGGACATGAAGAACGTGACGCCGATCTTGACCGCAATTCCGCCCGACGGAACTCGCGGAACCCCGGCGGCGAAGATGTACCCGGGCCGACCCGAGCACGTTGCTTGGGCCTATGATCGCGCCGACGGCGGCCGCGGCTTCGGCTTCACGGGCGGCCATTTTCACCGGAACTGGGCTGACGAGAACTATCGCAAGTTGGTCGTGAACGCCATTCTCTGGTCCGCGAAGATTGAGTTACCCCTGGAGGGTGCCAAGGTCGCATTCGACCCAGCTGACCTGAACAAGAACCTCGATCGCAAGGGGAAAGGCGATTTCAAGCCCATTCTGCCACCCGAGATGAAAGAGCCGACGAAGTGAAACGACTTTCGTGAAGCCGCGACGCGAAGGCTTCCGTAGCGGAGCGCTCTGTCACCGTAAACGTGTCACGGCACTCCGAGGGCCAAAGCGCTCCGCTACGGAAGCCTTCGCGGCGCGGCTTCACCGGAAACATTGGGAATCGAACCCCCCCGTCAATTTCAGCTCACGCCATTTTTCTTGATTCGTGGCGCGCCCAATATGAGTTTCGAACATTCTTCCCATCGTCGCCCGCGTACGCGGAATTGCCATCTTGATCGTCACAATCGGTTCAGACCGAAAACATTCGGCAGATTACCCGCTTTGAACGAAAGTTATCGATTGCTCCGATGAGAGGTATGGTTCAAGATAGGGGGGAATGAACTATTGATCGGGCGAGCCACGGCCGAATTATAACGATACCGATGTCCGGACGATGAAGCGATTTCAAAAGATAGCCGGAACGTGACATTCGGAATATAATTTTACTTTTTCCCACATAAGAACGTCAGAATCGTGGGAATTGGTCGAGGATGGGAACGTATTCATGCGGTTCAACCTGGTTGATCGCATCATGGAATGGCAGCCGGGAAAGTCCTTGAACGGGGTAAAATACCTTACCGCGGCCGAGGAATATCTCGCCGACCATTTTCCGTCATTCCCGGTGATGCCGGGCGTGCTGATGCTCGAGGCGGTCGTCGAGGCAAGTGCTTGGCTGTGGCGAATCACCAGCGATTTTCAGCATAGCGTGATCGTGCTGCGGGAAGCGAAAAATGTGAAGTACGGCACCTTTATGGAGCCGGGCCGCGCGATGGACATCGCGGTCGAGATGGTCAAGCAAGATGGTCCAATGGCGACGTTCCGAGGCAAGGGAACGGTGCAAGGTGGGGCGCAGACCGTCAGTGCCCAGGTAAATTTGCTGGCGTATAACGTCCGAGACAAGAATCCTGGGGCGGAAACGGTCGATAATCGGTTGATCGCTCACTGGCGCGAGCGGTTTCAATGGTTGTCCCGTCCGTTGAAAACGTGGAATGCCGGGTCCTAACCCAATGGCTTGAAAGGGATTGTGATGCTTTTGAAGGACCAGATCGCGTTGGTGACGGGCGGCAGCCGGGGAATTGGCCGGGGAATCGTGTTGGCGTTGGCCAAAGAGGGTGCCAAAGTCGCCTTCGTGTACAAGGGTAGCCAGGAAGCGGCCGAGAAACTCGTGGCGGAAATCTCCCAATCGGGAGGAACGTCGCAAGCGATCCAAGGTGACGTCGCCCAACCTGATACGGCGACTCGAATTGTGGAAAAAGTCCTCTCCGAGTGGGGGCGAATTGATATTCTAGTCAACAACGCGGGGATCATCCGCGATGGCCTGTTCGTGCGAATGGAACCGGCCGACTGGGATTCGGTCATTGCGACAAACCTGGGCGGAACCTTCCATTTCTGCCGGGCAGTGGCGGCCCAGATGGCCTTGAGACAGCGTTCCGGGCGGATCGTCAACGTATCAAGCGTTGCGGCCAGCCATGTGAACGCGGGGCAATGCAATTACTCTGCCAGCAAGGGAGCGGTGAATTCGTTCACGCGTGCCTTGGCGGTCGAGCTAGCGGGACGGAACGTCACGGTGAACGCGGTCGCCCCCGGTTTCATCGAGACGGACATGAGCGAAGCCGTCCGCAATAAGGCGGGGGATCTGATTAAGAAGATGATCCCCGCGAAACGACTGGGCAAACCGGAAGACATCGCCGCGGCGGTGGTTTTTCTGGCGAGTCCGGCATGTTCTTACATAACCGGCCAGGTCCTGACCGTGGACGGCGGACTGAGCCTGGGAGCTGTCGCTCATTGACGGCTCCGGATCGAAAGAGGCAGGCGATGGCCTGCGAACATCGCACCGGCACGAGGGGGAAATTCCCCCCGAGTGAATACCGGATTACCGGGAGGTTGGTTTCATGACGAAGGACGAGATTTTCGGGAAGGTATCGGCGACCCTGGTCGAAGCACTCAATGTCGACGACGACCAAGTCACGCCCACTTCCACCCTTCAAGGAGACCTTGGAGCCGAATCCATTGACTTCTTGGACATCGTCTTCCGCCTCGAGCGTGAATTCAACATCAAGATTCCCCGGGGTGAATTATTCCCGGAATCGATCTTCCAGGGCGACCCCGATTTCGTGAAGGACGGCAAGGTCACGCCCAAAGGAATCGCGGAACTCGAAGCGAAGATGCCTTATGCCGACCTCGGCGATTTCAAGAAAGATCCGAGCCTGGAGAACATCAGCAACCTGTTCACCGTGGAACTGATCGTGCGGTATATCCAGAGCAAACTGGCTTGATTCCAAGCCCTGGGGTGAGGTTTTGCGAACCCCAGGGATGATCCCACTCAATCTAGGTGATGCGATGCGTTGGGTCTGGATTGATCGCTTCACTGAATTCGAGTCCGGCAAGAAAGCCGTGGCGATCAAGAATTTGAGCATGGCGGAGGATATTTTCACCGAGCATTTCCCCGGTTTTCCGGTCATGCCGGCTCCGCTCTTGATCGAAGGATTGGCTCAAACTGGTGGGATTCTCGTTGGCGAGGCGAACCAGTTTCGCGAGAAGGTCGTCCTCGCCAAAATCCCGAAGGCTCGCTTTTTGCGAGAAGTCTTCGCGGGCGAACAACTAACCCTCACGGCGGTCATCACAACCTTACGCGAGGAAGGTGCGTCCATTGATGGGCGCATCCATGTGGGTGAGGAATTGATCGCGGAAGTCGAGATCTTTTTCGCCCATCTCGATCAGGCGCGCAGCGGCGCGATTTTTGGCGATCGCAATTTTGTTTTCAGCGGTGAGCTGAAAAACTTGGTCGGCCTGGCAAAGGCCGCCACGAAAAAATCTTCGTAAGCCAGGATGGCATGATTTTACCAAGCTCACGGACGGCTTCCGTGGGCTTTTCATCGCTATAGGGATTGGGGTTGGGATTTTTCCCCGGGTGCTTCATGGCAAAACAACCTCGCCGAGCGGTTATTACCGGGGTCGGCGTTTTTTCACCGATCGGTATGGACGCGGCCACGTACTGGCGTTCACTTGTTGAGGGACGTTCCGGTGTCCGCCCGATTCGACACATGGATGCTTCCGAATTTCCATGCCGCATCGCCGCCGATGTCCCCGAATTCAACGACAAATATGCGCGGGAAGTTTTCAAGCATAATCGTGAACACGCCAAGTCCCTGAAGATGATGGCACGCACTGTCCAGCTCGGTGTGGCAGTCGCTCAGAAGGCGATGGAGAACGCCGGTTTTGTCAAAGGGCAGATCGATCCAACACGTGTCGGGGTTGAATTCGGCGCGGCGATTATCCACACCGAACTCGACGATATTGCACGGGCCGCGAAGATCTGCACCAATTGTCAGCCAGGTGCAATCGATATGAAGATTTGGGGCGAAAAAGGCCTCGAGGAAATTCCGCCGCTCTGGATGCTCAAGTATCTCCCCAACATGCCGGCCTGTCACGTCTCGATCATGCATGATATCCAGGGGCCCAGCAACACGATCACGGTGGGCGATGCGGCCAGCATCCTCGCACTCGGCGAGGCATTTCGCATCCTCAATCGAGATCTCGTCGATTTTGTTTTGGTCGGCGGGACAGAGAGCAAACTCAATCCGCTCAATTACGCCCGACAGTCGTTGTTCCAGCCTGTCACAACGACCAGGAACGAAACGCCCGCGAAAGCCGTGCGGCCATTCGACAGCGGTCGCGACGGCACGGTTCTCGGCGAAGGAGCGACTGCCTTCAGCCTTGAGGAACTCGGGCACGCTCAAAAACGGGGTGCGAAGATTCTGGGCGAAGTCTGTGGCTTTGCCGCCGGCTTTGATCGTGATCGCGACGGTAAGTCGATCGCCCGCGTAATCCGCCGGGCCATGGATGACGCAGGGATCACCCCCGCGGATGTCGACCATGTCAACGCCCACGGCCTGGGCACGTTGGAATCCGACGCTTGGGAAGCCAAAGCGTTTCGTGAGGTGTTCGGCAAGGATGTTCCGGTATTTGGCATGAAAGGATACATCGGCGCTCTCGGTCCCGCCGGTGGACTAACGGAATTGCTGGCCAGCTTCCTTGCTTTCCAGCACGGGGTCCTTCCTCCCACACTGAATTGTGAACAAGTCGACCCACTTTTGGGCATCCAGGTCCATCAAGAGAGCATGAGACCGATCCGGAAACCGTATGCCGTGAAGATCAGTTTCAGCGATTTGGGCCAGGTTGGAGCCGTTGTCATTCGCAAATGGGATTCATGATTCGCGGCGAGCCAATGGCAAACGCGAGCGCCCTTCGGAGAATTGAGATGAAAGACCGCCGCCGAGTCGTCGTCACCGGGATGGGTGTCATCACCCCCCTCGGTCACAATGT
>JAIOQJ010000487.1 GCA_021413475.1 Planctomycetota bacterium
CTCCTCTCCGGAAACCCTACGAGGAGCGGCTAAACGTTTAGCCGCTCCTCGTAGGGTTTCCGGAGAGGAGCGTGAGCTACCTCACTTCACGTTTCTCGAACGTAATCACGTGCTGCCACGGCAAATCCTTCTTCGTATCGATGTGTTTGAGTTTCTTAAACTCGTCCATCTCCTTAATCACCTGGCGTTCGGACATCTTGTGGACTTCCTTGATGAACACTTTCGGGTCTTCTTTTTTGAACTCGACGAATACCAGCCGGCCGCCCGGTTTGAGGGCTTTGATCATTTTCTCGGTCATTTCGTAGGGAAACTCGAACTCGTGGTACACATCAACCATCAGGATCAAATCTAGGGCTCCGTCGGGTAGTTTCGGGTCCGCTTCCTTGCCGAGGATGGTTTCGACGTTAGTAGTCTTTTCCTTCTTCATCCGAGCCTTGATGATATCGAGCATTTCCTGCTGAATATCGACGGCGAGAATTTTTCCTTTTGGGCCGACGACCGGGGCGAGACGAAAGACGTGGTAGCCGCTCCCCGCGCCGATGTCAGCGATCGTCATTCCCGCTTCGACCTTCAGTGCCTTGAGCAGTTTCTGCGGTTCCTCCTCGGCCTCGCGTTCGGGGCGTTCGAGCCATCCGGCGGCGGCATGACCCATGACGTGCGCGATCTCTCGGCCCAGGTAAAACTTGCCGATGCCGTTGGGATCGTGCGCCGCTTTCCAAGTGTAGCGGCCATCCTTGCCGTCCTTTGCTTTCGGTTCCTCGGCGTTCGACAAGTACGAAAAAATCGCAATGACAATCAGCGAGAGCACTCGCATGGTGAAGTTCCTTTCTCCGCGTGGATGGTGATTGCTTTAGTGTAACCGGACATTGAGGAATCGCAACCCTGTAGCGGGATGCGACCGATCAGTAACTTGAGTTGGCCGATCGATCAGAAAGGATGCTGGACGCCCAACCAGAATTGCACGGGCGAAGAAGCATTCACCGTCTTTGCGAAATCAAGACGCAATGTCGTTCGTTCGATGAAACTAAACCAGGCGACTTCGGCGCGAATACCGATACCGACGGCATGGGCGACCTGACCGACTGAACGCTGATTGGCGTAAATGTCGCCGACATCGTAGAACGGGGCGAGGTGCAAGCGGCGGAAGCCCACCACATGATCGAGGACGTCATACTCCTCATCGTGAAAAAGCGGCAAACGCCATTCGATGCTGCCGATCCAGAGCGCACTTCCCTGACGTTCCTGGATGTCAAATCCTCGAAACAACAGATTGCCGCCCAACGAATATAGGAGCGCTTTGGCCGGTGTGGCGATTCCACCGTAAAGCCGATAGGCCAGCTTGGTTCGGGAAAGATAGCCATGCCCAGCGGGCAGAAAATGCACCCACGACACCTGGCCCATCACTTGCTGGCTCGATTCTTTTTCACCAAGAATCGGCAGCCCTGCCGCGTATGTGATGTCAAGCTTGGCACCCATTTCGGGGTCCCAGTACGGAGTCAGATAATCGACGTGATAATGAAGGCCCAGGTTGCTCTGCTTTTCGAAACGGACCGCTCCCGGAACCGGGTCTCGCGGCGTCGACAGGTAATTCTGCTGCCACGATGCAAATGCCTCAACGTAGTGCATCGGCGCGGTGTACAGGCTGGCCGATTGATCGAAGACATAGCGGCTGTAAAACACGGCCCGGTCGAAATTCCCTTGATTGCCATCGATTTCGGTGAGACTTTTCTCGGCGTGGAAGCCCAGTTCAGTCTTGGGAATAATCGGGTTCAACCAACGGGAATCGATACCGGCCGCAAGATCGCGAAAATCCGGTCGATAACCCAGATAAACACCACCGCTGTATTGTTGCGTGCGAAATGCCCCGGCACGGGCTCCTATCACACTGGCTCGGGTAAACCAAGGGTCGGAATACGGAGCGCCGTACATCCACGGTCCCACGGTCACATTCCAGCGATCATAACTGGCAGTCAGGTCGTTATCGTCAAGCGCCGTGTAAAGCGGCGTGACGCGAAAGCGAACCGGCGTCTTCCAGAAATTATTCGCTGGCTGCCGATCAGGGAGAATCTGATCGGGATCGACCGTGATCTGCGTCGGAGACTTTGGCAATATTACTTCAACTCGAACGCGCTGATCGGCCAAGAGTTCAATGTTTGTGGGGGGTTGGTCAATCGTGATTGAGCCGGTGCGCAAGTCAATCGGAATCCGCAATGGGTAGAGTTGATCGTTGTCAAAACTAAACCCCAGCGTCGTTGGCTCGTTATATTCTCCTTGCTGCTTCAGATAAACGACCACCCTGGCCCCCGCCTCCGCCTTGATAGGGACGCCATTCCTCATGCCGACGATCTTGCTGCCACGATCGTAGGCGGCGCTGAAGAGATTCACGACATGGCGATACTTTGGCATATCCTGGAGCGCGGGGCCGAGTTCATTGCGGCCGATCGTGCCGTAGAATTGAGAAAAGCGATAATCCTCTCGCTCAACGTTTGGGAGCCATTCCAATTTCTTGGGGTACTTAAAAAGCGAATTGTTCTTCCCATTGATGGTATTCACAAGCCGATGGGCGAAGTAATTGGCAAACGCTTCGTCCATGAACGTTTCGCGATAACCATCGGTGCCGATCACGTTATAGAACCACTGATGGCAGGTCTCGTGCGAAACTAAATACTCGACATACCCTTCGGCGAGTTCCGGCATGTTGAAGACACGCTGATCGATCATGACCAGGCCGGAACATTCATTGCCGTTCCAACCGAAGAACGTCTCGACGAAGACCAGTTCATCATTGGGATAGGGCCCAAACCATTTCGTGTATGTCTCGACCGCACGGGCCGCGATGCGCGGGATCACCTTGCCGTAAAACGCGTGTTCGGGAAAGGCGAGGCATTTCACCTTCGTTTTCCCAACTTCGACGACATGTTCCTCAAAGCGATCGGAGGCGGCCAGTGTAAACTCGCGGGTCGTAATGGGGCCATACCAGAGATCCTGATTGTCGCCATCGACTTCGCGTTTACGAACGGCACCAGAAGCCGCGACCTTTTGATCTTTGTGTAACCGGAGATGAACGTTGTAAACGCCGGCTTCGTTGAAGAAGGGCTGATGCCAGGCGACGAACGGCGTCGGCTGCCACCCTTTTTCGTCGTAATACGCGAGCACCGGCAGCCAGTTGCTCAGGCAAGTGACGCCCTTCCATTGGCCCCAACGGCCCTGTTTCTGCGGCAGTTTCAAATCAAAATCAATGGCCAATGAGATCGACTCGTCTTTTTTCACCTCGTCGAGAAGCTCAACGTTTAGCGCGGTCGGATTGTCTTTGCTGAATGCAAATTTCAGATCGGTCCGTTCGACGTTCTTACCATTGCGGCGAATGAGCGCAACCGAACGGATTTCGATCGGCGTCCCGGCATAAATTGCCTCGCCGGGCGGAATGCGCATAATCTCGAGCATCTTCGACAGGAACAAATAGTCAATCCCGGTCGTTGGCGGGGCATAGGCAGAATGAACATTGAAGACCACATCCTTCGCGGCGCGCTGATGACGATTGATCCAGGTGACATTCTGGGAGACGCGGACCATGTGCCCGGCCACGTCGAGATTGATAGCGACGTCGTATTTAGGTAGCCAGGTAGGTGCATCGGCCGAGCGTGCCGCAGGCAAGCAAATGGTGAACGATGCCAGAACAATGGCGGCAATGACCGATCGCATGACGGGCGGTTGATAGCATCCTTGTCGGAAGGTGTCTAGCTTGTTTTGTTCGAATGCGGATTAATCGGACGGATATCGAAGTGGCTGGTTGAATCGGGGATACCGGTCGACACACCGCGCCTACTCGCACACCAAACCAAAGCAACGCCAAAGCCATCACGCCCGGCCTTGCCAGAAATCCGCGGATCGACTGCCGTGCGCGACAGCAACGATGGAGACGAAAGCCGTTTGCACTTGGTACACGACGCTAAAAGGAAAACGACGAAGCAGTGCGAACCGGTGCTCGTCGTCATAACGCGGGAAGGCGTCGGGGTTGCCACCAATCAATTCCAGAGTACGTTCCACTTCTGCTTCGAAACGCGCCGCCGCCCGCTCGCTACGCGCTTGATACCAAGTCCGCGCGGCTTCGTAGTCCGCCTGGGCCTCTGGGTGGAAGAGAATGTCAGCCACCAGCCTTCTCCCTCGCTTGCCGCTTGACATCCTCCCAAGGGACGGGGGCGACCTTGCCAGACCGCAATTCCGCGGAACGGCGGCGAATCACCTCACGCCAGGAAGGGTGCAATGGAGTTTGATCGGCAGGCTGGAGGGAAGCAATCAGGGCCTCGGTGAATTCCAGACGATCGTCGTCTGGTAGTTCCAGCACTGTGGTAAGAAGTTGCTCAGAATGCGATGTCATAATGCCTCCTCAATGACGATGAAGAACTGCCGCAAAGCCTCGCGCGGAGCAATCGCCCGGTTCAAATCCAGCAAGATCGGCACCCAATGACACCTGCACGGCGACGCCACGCTAAAACTTCAACCCGCCAAACCTATCGCCGATCATCAATTCAATTCTTCCCGCCACCACCACCAATTGTCAACTCCTTGAGTTTCAAATCACCATCCGGCACGTACGAAACCGCGGCACCTTCTTTGATCAGGCCGGCGGCGAGGGCTTCTTTGCCGGTCATCGTCTTTTTCTGTCCGCCGTCCACAATCGTCACCTTGGCATCGTCGTTGAGAAGAAATTCCTTTTCCGCGTCTTCCTTCGATTTCTTGGGTAGGGTCGCCCTTCGAATCGTTACGATGCCATTCTTCGCGTCGACTTTCTTGATCGTCCCTGCATTGCCGCCCTTTTGGGCGCTGGCGACCTGTGGATCGCTGAATAGAAGGAAGAAGCTAACCAGGAGGGCAAAGCCCAGAACGAGTCGGATCATGCGAAGGTCTCCGTGTCGGAAGAGGAAAGGGCTTTCGTTCTTCGTAGGACGGCCTTCCCAGGCCGACATATGGACGGCCTGGGAAGGCCGTCCTACGAAGAACCAATCGTATCAGATGAAACCCGGCTTGAGACACAAAGTTCTCACTGGCTGCTGAAATCGATGGGCCAGTTCATGCCGCAGGTGAAGCCGCCATCGACGTAAAGAATCTGCCCGGTCATGAAGGCCGA
>JAIOQJ010000174.1 GCA_021413475.1 Planctomycetota bacterium
ACCGGGCTGCTTTCCATCGCGATCGTTTGTGTGCCGTCGAATTCTTCGACCAGACCGTCTTCCATCGCGATCGTTTGGGTACCGTCGAACTCCTCGATGAGTTCGAGATCCATGACAGGTATCTCTTCAACCAGTTCGATCGGTTCAGAATCGAGGTGTTCGTCCCAGGCGGGGCTTGTCGAGACCGGTTCCAGTTCGGCGGCGTTTGCCGGGACTTCCCACAAGGGCACTTCGGGTGCGGGTTCCGAGAAGATCTGGTCGAGATCGATCGCATCCGCCTCGGCGGCCTCGGTGACTTCGTATTCCTCCTCGATTTCGACCGGAGGTGTCGCCGCTTCGGCCCGCAATTTGAGGTGGAGTTTGAGAGAGTCTTCTTCCTCTTGGGTGATCTCGTCGATGCGGCGGATCATCGAACTATCGAGATCGTTACTTTCCGGCAGCGAGAGATCAATCGCTTCCTCAATCGGGCTGATCAACTCGCTACCATGCTTCACGCTCGATGGATCGAAATCGTACAGGGACCCCAACGAAGGATGCGAGCTTAGGTCGATGGCCGAAGACTCGATCAGTTTCGCCTTGCGTTCCGATTCTTCGATTTGCTCGTCGCTGACACTCAGTGTTCCGGAATCGCTGATGTCATGACGTGATGGTCCACCAGCATGCAGATCGACCGCTTCGGCCGGGTTTTCGTCCGCGAAATCGCTCGAAGGTAGGGGTGCGGGCATCTTGCCGGAACCGCTCTTGAACCAATCGCTGCCAGCGGCGACGCCTGGTTCTTCGGGTAAATATTCCAGCTCCGCTTCGTCCAACTCGAGAATCGGCTCGCTTTCGTCGTCGATCAGTTCGGGCAACGGGAGAGCGCTCGACGACAGATCTTTCATGTCCGAAAGAATGTCGGACTTGGGGCCTGGGGCAAAGTCCACGAGATTGCCGGCGGTGTTGTCGGGCGACGAAGCATTCAAGCTATCATCGTGAAGGAGCATATCGAGAATCGAGGATTGCTCGGTGGAGTAGGCCGAGTCGCGTGGCATGGCGGTGATGTCGTCTTCTTCTGATGAAGGCGCGGGAATGCTGGCTTTCGAATCCTTTTTTGGCTCGCCAAAGTAACCGAGTTCCTCGGCCGCTTCGACTGGCAGAGATTCCTCAACAGGTTCGGCGTCGACCGCTTCCAGCGTTAGCCAATTTTGCTCCTCTTCGACGGGGACTGCCTCGGCCATCTGAACGTCTTCTTCAAGAATTTCCTCGTCGTCCGGCCAGGGTTGAGGCATCGCCCCAGCGGCATCGGCGGGAGGAGCCTTGACGTCGAATTTGATCGCGGAACCGGATGGCGGTTGCGGGACCATCTGGTTCTTCATCTGCAATGAAGATAGACCGGTGGCTTCTTCCGTGACAATCGGGACCGTTCCAAATTCGTCCGTGTCCGATTCATGGACGAATGGGTCACTGCCTAGGTTCAGCTCTTCAGCGACGATTCGCTGGAGCAGGTCCTTGTCGGAGACGGCGTCGATTTCGAGAGGCGAGACCGGATCACCCGTCGCAATCGATTCACGATGCTGGCGAATGACCTCTGTCCAAGACACTAGCGACGGACTGCTTTGCGGGTCGGGCAACTCGGCCAACGGGATGATGCCCGATGCCCCGTCTCGCACCGAGGCAACGACCCCGAAATCGAGGATGGAATCATCGGAATCCGTCGGAACCGGAGTCGCCGATGGCGGTTGGTCCGGCTGCGAACCAGGATTTGAAGGCGGAATAGGCGGATTTTTCTCGTTGTCGGCCATGTCCGATCGACTCCGTTAAGCAGGTGGCAAATCATGTTGTGGAGAGACGATCCGGCCCGCGATCCGACGCGATACCGTCATCTGGGCAGAACAATCGCTGTCTAGCTATTCTTCCAGAAAAGCAGGATAGAGCAATCCTTTTCCCTGATTTCCTCAAACCGCCAAAGGACGTGTTCGCTACATTCTATACAGCCGCGCGGACTGGTATGTTTCTGCAAACCCAAGCTCTGGGGTGAGGTACTCCGAACCCCAGAGGCATCAAGTCAAGAATTGAACCACAGAGACACAGAGGACACAGAGGACACAGAGGACACAGAGAAGAAATAGAAGGAAACACGGTATTTAGGAAAGTCAAAAACCGTTTGCGGTCACTTGCTTCGTTCTCCTGTCTTCTCTGTGCTCTGTGTGTCTCTGTTCTGAAAATTCTTAACTTCATGCCATTGGGGTGAGGCTTTGCGAACCCCAGGGATAACGCCGCTGCGACCCCTCCGGGGTCGATTGGAGATTGCACGGTCGCAACCGGCGGTGTCGCTTCGCTCAACCGCCGGCTAATCGCTACGACCCCTATCGGGGTTGGAAAACCGATTGCCTGGCATCCTTCCCAAAGACACTCGTACGCTGCCCTGAACGATGCAAGACCTGCCCGCAATTGAGGCGATAGATCAAACTCGACTCCAGTTTCCCGAATTGAGATTTGTCGATAAGACTATTGCTCGCATGAAGTTACGTTCGATCAGCCGTTCTGCCCCGATCCGGCACGAACCTTGCTTTCCTTATTCATGTCATTCGGGTCGGCTGGTAGATGAATGAGACGTGCCCTTGACCGGAATTTTCGCTTGATTCGTAACATTCGAATCGACCAGATGCCGGCCTCATCATCGCCTGGATACTAAAGTGGACGGTTCCATGTCTCCTGCCTTGCCAATCGGCATCACCGAGAGCGCCGCTCCCGGTTTGGAAATGTCATCACCGGATAGCGATTTCATCGAAGTCGCCATGCTCCTGCCTCGCTGGCAGGCCCTGGCCCTTTCGACCGCCGCTCGCCAGCGTGGCATGAGTGCCGGCCAGATGCTCCGCCGAATCATCGGTGCCACCATTGGCAGCGAACCGCCGAGCGTCACCTCCTGAATCACTGTGAGCCGGCGATTGTCTCCCAGGACAATCGCCGGACACTTTCGAATACGCGCGATTCTCCGGAAGCCTTTTGAATCGCGGCCAAAGATGAAATCAAATTCCCTTTTGCATTTCTTCACTTCGATCCTAATCTCCCGAATGAAGGCTCGCACCGTTTCTCTCATAAATGGCACGAAATGGCCCGTTATGGCACGTCTGGCAAAAGAGTCGATCGAATTCGCTCGATCGTTTAATCATCGACGCGACAAAATGGAACGTTTTGGAACAGAAATAAAAAAACCGGCCGGTGGCGACGGACCTATGGTCTGTCGGAAAAAAACTGAATCAAAAGTCGAAGTGCGTCCAACATGAGTCGTTGCCGTTTTTCGACAGACCATAGGTCTGTCGCCACACAAGACCTCAGAATCAAATCATTAAACTCTGATGACAAAGCCCAAGAATGAGAGAAATATAACTCCTTCTCGGACCATCTCTTCGGGTACATTGGATTTTGAGGTTCGCTCGAATCCACATCATGGAGTTGGTCCGATGAATAGTCCACTGATACTCCCTTCTCGCCGTCTATTTCTGGGCTCGGCCGCGCTGGGGCTCGGTATGTCGTCGTTCTTCACGGTCAAGGGCGCGTTCGCGGAACAATTGGCTCGGACGCCAAAGATGACCGAAGGCCCGTTCTATCCAGATAAACTTCCGCTCGATACCGATAACGACCTGATTATCATCAAGGACTCGATCACGCCGGCCATCGGCGAGATCACGCATTTGACGGGTCGAGTGTTGAGCACTGCCGGCGAGCCGATCAACAACGCGGTAATCGAGATCTGGCAGTGCGACGCCAAGGCGGTCTATCTGCACACCCGCGACAGCGGACCCAAAAAGGCGCAGCAAGACAAGAACTTCCAGGGCTACGGCCGTTTCACAACTGATTCCAAGGGAGCGTACCGCTTCCGCACCATCAAGCCGGTGCCGTACCCGGGCCGACCGGCTCCGCATATTCACTTCAAGGTTACCAAAGGCTCGCGGGAATTGATCACCAGCCAGATTTTCATGAGCGGCGACCCGGGGAACAAGAAGGACTTCCTCTTCCTCGGCATCCGTGACGCGTTCGAGCGCGAACTCTTGCTCGCGGATTTCAAGAAGGTGAAGGACTCGAAGATCGGTGAACTATCGGCCAACTTCGATATCGTTGTGGGCGTTACGCCTGATGAGACGCCGAAGGAACGCAAGAAGTAATCACCATCAAGAGGATCGCATCATGTGGAAACTCACACGACTCATTGCGGTGGTCGTTCTCGCCGCCGGAATTCTATCGCAAGCCAACGCTCAGCCCCCCAAGGGCAAAGGCCCGAGCGACCCCGATAAAGTGGCGGCCAAGGACTACGCCAGTTCCTCGATCGTCACGAAGATGTTGGCGTTCAACAAAAAGAACGACGGCAAACTCACCAAGGATGAAGTGACCGATGGCCGCTTGCACCGGCTCTTCGAGCAGGCCGACGCGAACAAGGATGGCGAGGTCACCAAGGAAGAACTGATGGCGCTCGCCGCCAAACTCGACGCGGAATTCCCGGCGATGGAACGCAAAGGGCCGCCCAAGGGGCCGAAGATGCCGTGATCAGACGAGAGGGGTTGCGTAAGCGCCCCGGGGCTTTGATTTCAAACACACGGGGCGCTTACCCCTTTGAGAAGAAGGAATTTCCCTTCGGTAAAGGCCCAGGCTTCGGCGGTCCGAAGAACGAAATTCGCAAGGTCGTCAAGGACTTCGACAAGGACAACGACGGCCGGCTGAATGCCGAAGAACGTCAGGCGGCCCGTGATGCCATGAAGAAGGATGGCGGTTTTGGCAATGGGGGGTTCGGCAAGGGAGGTTTCGGAAAAGGCGGCTTCGGCAAAGGAAACGAGGAACCGGTTAAACCAGGCCCCAAAGTCGATCCCGCCGATGTGAAAGCGTATCCCGATTCCTCGCTATACGAACCGACAGTATTGCGCACCCTGTTCCTCGAGTTCGAGAACAAGGACTGGGAAGTGGAACTCGCCGACTTCTACCACACCGATGTCGAGATCCCCGCCACGCTCACCGTTGACGGCAAGAAATACCCGAACGTCGGCGTTCACTTTCGCGGTAATTCGTCGTTCTTCACCGTGGGGGCGGGGCACAAGCGCTCATTGAATCTGTCGCTCGATTTTGTCGACACCAAGCAGCGCCTGCTCGGTTACAAGACGTTGAATTTGCTCAATTCGCACGACGATCCTTCGTTCATGTGTACCGTGCTCTACTCGCACATCGCCCGGCAATATCTCCCCGCCCCGAAGGCCAATTTCGTCAAGGTCGTCATCAACGGCGAAAGCTGGGGCGTGTACGACAACGTGCAGCAGTTCAACAAGGAGTTTCTCGCCGAGAACTTCAAGAACTCCAAGGGCGCACGCTGGAAGGTCTTCGGCAGCCCGGGCGGCGGTGGCGGACTCGAGTACATTGGCGACAAGATCGACGACTACAAGCGACGTTACCAAATCAAGTCGGAGGACAAGGAACAAGATTGGAAAGACCTGATCAAGCTCTGCCAGACGCTCGACAAAACGCCGCTCGATAAGCTCGAAGACACGTTGAAGCCGATCCTCGATATCGATGGGATTCTCTGGTTCCTCGCCATCGATAACGCCTTAATCAACAACGACGGTTACTGGGTCCGCGGCAGCGATTACAGCATTTACAAGGACGCCAAGGGGATCTTCCATATCTTTCCCCACGACATGAATGAAGCCTTCGTCGGTGCCATGGGCGGCCCTGGATTCGGTCCACCCGGCGGCGGGTTTGGGGGCCCCGGCGGTGCCGGTCCCCGGCCTTCGGGTTTCGAACTCGATCCCTTGATCGGCCTCAGCGACGCACGCAAGCCGTTGCGAAGCCGATTGCTCTCCGTGCCTTCGCTGAAGGCCAAGTATCTGGAACACGTGAAGACGATCGCGGAGACTTCGCTCGATTGGAAGAAGCTCGGCCCAGTCGTCGCCCAGTATCGGAAGTTGATCGAGAAAGAAATCGAAACGGATACCCGGAAACTCACGTCGTTCGCGGCCTTCCAGAAAGCTACAGACATCCCATGCGACGCGGCCCGGGTGCGTTTCTCGCGCGAGCTGTGATGGAAGTTGGCGACAAGGATCAAGATGGAAAACTGTCGAAAGATGAGGCGATTGCCGCCGCCAAGAAGCTTTTTGCCGCGATCGATGTTGACAAGAGAGGCTCGCTCAACGAAAAAGCACTTGCAGATGGATTGAATGAAGTTCTGCTCCCGCCAGGTGTTCCCGCCGTACGTGGCCGAGGTCCAGGAGGACCTGTCACCAATTCCTTGCTTCGCAAAGCGAACGTGGATCGAGAGGGGAAACTCTCCACGGAGCAATTCGCGGAACTGGCCGCCGCGTTCTTGAAGGAATGGGATACCGACAAGAACGGCAGTTTGGATGGGAAAGAGATCGAAGCTGGGCTTACCGGCCTAATTCCGCCGCCGAAATTCGGTCCGCCCGGCGAGCAAGGCAAAGTTCCACCCAAAGGGGACCGTCCGTGAGGCAAGCGATTGAAGTTCCCGACATGCTCAGCGGGCCGGCGATTATCGAATCGCCCGCCCTGTGCAAGACGGCTGACGAAACACCCGCCTTTGAAGTCAAATTTGTGCAGGATGAGGAAGGTGCCCGGCAGATCGAAGATCGGCTGCGCGAGCGCATGACGCTCGACCCGCATGCCGATCCCGCGCTTGGTAATGCCTATCGCGTCACTAGCATCTACTTCGACACGCCTCGGTTCGATGTCTACCATCGCAGCGAAGGATACCGAGCCCGGAAGTTCCGTCTGCGCCGTTACGGCGACATGTCGAGCGTCTTCCTGGAGCAGAAATCGAAGCGCAACCAGCAGGTGAAGAAACGCCGCACGTCGGTGGCGTTGAATGAACTGGCCGAACTGCATGGAACGATTCGGGATGAGTGGCCCGGTTCGTGGTTCGCTCGTAAACTGGCCATGTGGAAGCTCGCGCCGGTTTGCCAGGTTTCCTACGAGCGCGTCGCTTATATCGGCACCAGTAGCCTGGGACCGATTCGCCTGACGTTCGATCGAGCGGCACACGGGGCATCGGCCGCGGGCATTCACCTGGAGCCGCCCGCGACCGCCACGCCGTTGCTCAATGGCGAAGTGATCGTCGAGTTCAAGTTCCTCGGCACCATGCCGATCTTGTTCAAGGAAGTGATCGAGGCTCTGCGCCTGACGCCCCGTGCGGCTTCTAAATATCGCCGTTGTGTGGAAGCGATCGGTCTATTCAATTTCCGAGGCGAAGCATGCCTGAGTGGCTCAGCGGATCCTTCCAACCCAGCGAACCTCTCTCCGTCGATTTGATGGTCTTTCGCGTCAGTCTGGCGTTGCTTCTCGGCTTCGTCGTGGCCGGGGTTTATGTTCTGGGACTGGGCCGCCGCAAGAACGATACGCCCTCGCTGACCACAACGCTCGTGCTCCTTTCCGTACTCATCGCCCTGGTCACCCTGGTGATCGGCAACAGTGTCGCGCGGGCCTTTGGATTGGTCGGGGCACTTTCGATTGTGCGCTTCCGGACGGTGGTCGAAGATACGCGCGACACGTCGTTCGTGATCTTCGCCGTGGTGGTCGGCATGGCGGCGGGCGCGGGGCATGCACTTCTCGCGGCCGTCAGCATACCCATCGTCACGGTTGCCGTTCTCGTAATGCGGCTATTCTCGATGCCAGCGCTCGAAGCAGTCGCGGCATCGAATCTAACGATCCGCCTCGGTCTCGGTCACGACCCCGAAAAGCTACTGGCCGGCACGTTTGGCACGTATCTCGATCAGTCAACGCTTGTCGCGGCCGCCACGGCTCGCCAAGGGGCCGCGATCGAGTTGACGTACCGTGTTCACTTAAAGAAAACCGCCGCGACGATTCCCTTCATCACCGATCTAAATCGTCTAGAAGGGGTGCAGGGCGTCGAGTTGAAGCAGGGATAAACGCGGCTCGGCTCGCCCGACACAGATTCCAAGGACATCCTCATGTCTACCAAGTCTCCGCTGATTCTGTTGCTGCTCATCCCGTCTGCGCTCCACGCCGAAGATCCACAACCCGTGATCGACTATTATCCACTCGCGATGAATTATCGTTGGACCTATCGAATTCAGGGGCAGGAAGATCGCCTTTCAATCGTGGTCACGGCGATAGAGAAGGTCGGTGAAACGCGTTGTTTTCGACTTGAAGGGCGGCTGCAGAACCGCGTTGTCGGCACGGAACATGTCTCCAAGGTCAAGGATGGAGTCTATCGCCATCGCAATGAAGGGTCAGATATCGATCCGCCGATCCTCTTCTGCAAAGTTCCAACGACGAAAAGCGACACATGGAAGGCCGAATACAAATTCAACGATCGCAAGACCACGATCGACTACTCGTGCGAGATGGAAGAAGTCTTCGTGCCTGCCGGTCGTTTCCAGGCCATCGTCGTTCGCGCTGTATCAGCGGACGGGCCGAACAAACTTCGCAACACGACGTGGTACGCACCGAAGGTCGGCATGGTCAAACAAGTCATTGAGGATGGCGACGAAAAGCCGATCGTCCTGACGCTGGAACGGTTCGATCGGGGCTTCGGCTTCGAGAAGAAGTAATGTCGAGCCAACTCAATATTTCGAACTCGTGGCGACAAACTTCGCGGCAATGAGCGTGCGATCATCCTTGGCCGGAGCATTGCCGGTGAAGCGGCGTAACTCCGTGAGAACGGCATTGACCATCGCTTGGGCTCCGACAGGGCAATGGGCGAGCGCCTTGTCGAGACCCTCGATGCCGAACGCCTGGCCTCGGTCATTCGTAGCGTCGAGTATGCCATCGGTGCAGAAGATCACCTGGTCGCCCGGCACCAGCACTTGCACATCCTCGGGATATTCCTCGCGGTCGGAAATGCCGAGCGGCAAACGCTTTTTTTTACCCTCAAGGGCCTGTCGGCTGCCATCAGCGCAACGGATCAACCGGGGCGGCGGATGTCCTGCGTTGGCGTAGGTGAGCGTGCCGCGATCCGGATCGTAGATTGCGTAAAAGGCCGTGACAAAGGAACCGAATACACCCGTGTAATGCGATGCCAGATGCCGATTCAGATACGAGAGAAGCAATCCGGGAGGCCAGGGCGGGCCCGAATAGGTCTTCGTCAGGCTATGCGTGATCGCCATCAGCACGGCCGCCAGCGCGCCGTGGCCGCTGACATCGGCGATCAAGATGCCCCAGCGGTTTTTGGGGAGAGAGATAATGTCGTAGTAATCGCCGCCGGCCTGCGACGACGTCTGATAATGAGCCGCCAGATCAAGCGTCGCGATGTCGGGCAATTTCGCGGGGAGCAGCGATTGCTGCATCCCGGCCACCATCCGCATTTCGTGATCGCTTGCCTCGTTCGCTTCCTGCAGTCGTTTCGAGAGCAGGGCGGTCTGCGTCGCCCGCCCGAAGAGATTGCTCATCCAAACCAGATCGGGAAAGCGTTCCGGCGGGAAGGCGTACGGTTCCTCGCGAGTGGCGATGACCATGTTGATCGCGGCCCCGCCTTCGTATTGTGGGATGGCGATCAGCGATTGCTGATCTTCCAGGTAAGGAGCGGCCGGGTCGTCCGGCTCGATTTCGAGATCGTCGATGATGCGCGGTTCGTCGGCATAGAGAAGTTCCGCCAGGAGCCCACCGCGAAGAAACGGCAGGCGTTGCGGATCTTTCCAGGGATCGATTTCCTGGTTCCAGGTACTCGAGCGGGTAATCCGGAAATAGGGGAATTCGAGTCCCCGGCGGCTCAGTGAGAGTCGCCGCGACGTGGGAAATAGATCCACCATGCGCCGGCTGTAAACCTGCTGCATGGCTTGAGGGTCGCTGACGCGGCTCAGTTCGCGCATCACTTCCACGGTGATGGCCAATCGCTCGCGCCAGTCGAGTGTCTGCGTCGTGAAAAAATCGGAACCGTCGCCCATGACCGATCCCTCCCGATCCCCAGTAGACACTCTTCGAGGTTGGCAATCAAGCGAATGCGGGAGAAAATCGCGAATGGATTCGATATTTCGAAATGGAATCGAGATACTCGCGAGCTCGATTGGGATGCGAAGTGGTCTAAGTGAAGCCCTCGATCCAGACGAACGGAGGAACCTGGATCGAGGGTGGAAGTGATGTTGAAGTCTTTCTTACGCGCAGTGCGTGTGTTGGCTCCCATTGGGAATGTTCAACACGGGAAAGCGAAACGAGCCGCTTTCGGAAGTGCTGATTTTCGTGCCACTTGCGAAGTTTTCGAATTGTCCTCTTTCAGGTCTGTAGGTGAATACTTCACCTGTTTCAATCTTGTAGACCCAGCCGTGGAGTTTCAAATTGCCTCCAGCTAAGCCTGCCGCCACGCATGGATGAGTCCTTAACGATTCGAGTTGGACGAGGACATTTTCCTCAACGGTGGCCTTCCACAACGCTTCTGGACTGAGTTGGAGCTTTTCGTACTGGCTCAGGATGATCTCACGCGTCGCTTCCGCATGGTCGAGCCATTGCTTGACGCGCGGCAGCTTGTTCAGAGACTCGGGCTGAAGCAGTGCTTTCATAGCACCGCAACCAGTGTGACCGCAAACGATGATGTCGCGAATATTCAGTGCATTGATGGCGTATTCGATCGTCGCGGCCTCGCCGCCCTGATTGGCGGCACCATGCGGCGGGATCAAGTTTCCCGCATTGCGAAGCACGAACAGATCGCCCGGATTGGCCTGCGTAATCAAGTCCGGAATCACGCGTGAGTCCGAACAAGAGATGAAAAGGGCCTGCGGATTTTGTCCCCCCGCCAGGCGATGGAACAGTTCGCTGTTGGCCGGAAAGTAGTCGCTTTGAAAGCGATGGATGCCTTCGACAAGTTTCTGCACGTTCGTACTCTCTTCTGATCTGCGAGAATGGGAATGTGGAATACTTGACAGTTCAGTAAACCGTTGGCGCACCCGAACAAGGGTTGCACTCAGCATTAAGCATCTTGTGAACGGTCAAGAAACGATGAGGGAGAAATGCGAACGGTTCAACAGCGGATGCGAATACCGAGGCCATTCTGAAAGAGATCGGGCCTCGAACCGCTGAAATGGGAAAGTGGAGTCGTCGAAGAAAGCACCTTTGGCGAGCAAAGGCGAAGCCGCGAACTGGGTGATCGGACGACCGTCAGGCGTCGGGACGAGGGAGACGGCAAACTCGCCAACCGGCAGTCGCCGTTGAGTTCTTCTTCTTTTGGTTGTTCTTGTTCTTCCGTCGCAGGGCTGAGCGGACCATAAGAAGTGACGCGGTTCGCTACAGGAAAAGTAAACGTGAGGACGAGGAGCACGAACAGGATGTGCCGAAAGCAAGCTAAAACGGAATTGGCGGCAAAAACTCTCATATTCAGACGAGAGGTCCCCGAAAGTTCGCCTCATATTTCAACTCATTCAATTCATAATGTATTTCGGCAAGCTCCGCAAGGAATTTGGATGAAAATTCGAAGTGAATTGAATTATCGATTTGAAGTGACTTGGACCGATTCGGAAATTTGGGCGGGAATGGCGGAGGGCAATGCTTGCCGCGACGTCCGAGTCGCGAAGTGGGGAGAATTGAGTCGTGTCCGCCGCACGAAGCCCGACAACCAGAACGACGCAATTTGACAGAGCGTTCGCGGCACGTCGAAGAGGGACACTTTACTATAGCATTGACGGCGCGGCCGATGACGTACGCCGACTTCGGTGATACTGACTCCCGCGCGATGGGCTTTGCAGAGCATCTCCGTGTTCACGAAGAAGTCGTTCGTGGACGGTAACACATACTGCAGAATCTCGCGACGGAAGACCTTCAAGGCACAATCGCAATCGCGAACGCCCGTGCCGAGTAGGAAGCGCACGAGGCGGTTATAGCCCCACGAAAGAAAGCGGCGTTTCCAAGGATCCTGCCGTTTCATGCGATAGCCGACCACGATCGGCACGTCGTCGGTCAACGGCACCAACCGTTCGAGGTCTTCGAGGAAAAACTGACCGTCGGCATCGGTAAAGGCGACAAGCGGCATGCGGGCCGCTTCGAAGCCGGTCCGCAGGGCCGCCCCATAGCCGCGATTTATTTGATGTTGAATGAGCCTGACGATGGGATGTAGCGACGCGATTTCCCGCACTCGCTCGGCCGTCTGGTCGGAACTGCCGTCATCGACGACCAGAATTTCGTAATCGTAATCGAGTTCGGCCAAGGCCTCGTGTGCCTCAGCGACGGCGAGTTGAATCCCGGCCTCTTCGTTAAAGGCCGGCATCACCAGGGACAATTGCTGGCGCGGCAAGCCATCCTGGCTCGATGAATTCGACATGCTCCGACTCCTTCCGACGCCCGATCCTCGGGTTGGAAAAAGTCGCACAATGCCGTGAATCTGTCAAGGTGGAGTGGGTTTTTGTGTTCGTAGTGTCCCGCTTTAGCGGGTCTGGCCGCTCGACCCGCTAAAGCGGGTCACTACG
>JAIOQJ010000329.1 GCA_021413475.1 Planctomycetota bacterium
CTTGGTGACTCCCGCGATCTGGCAAAGGCGGGAGCGGGCTTCGGCGATCTCGCTTTCCGTGAAGCGATCAATGGCGGGAGCGTAGCGAGCTTTTTCGTACAGGCCAGCCAGCGTTTCGACCGCTTCGCGCAGATCGGGCGAAAGACCCCTCATCTCCTTCGCGATTTGATTGTGATGCCAGTTCATCGCTTCCATGCCGCACTTCGAGACCGAGAGATACTCGAACGCCTTGATCACATCTTCGCGCGAGGCCACAGTCATCGGATCAACCGGCCACAATTTTCGCGTGTCGGCATCACGCTCCATGCGTTCTCGTTCAGAGCGGACTTTGCGAAACCAGAAAAAGAGCCCGACCAGAACGGCCGTCACAACTAACGCGATTCCGATAGAACCGAGGCTCCAATTGCTCCCGCCGCTGCTTGACAATGAACTGACGCTTGATGATCCAAAACTGCCTGAGTCGCCGGATATTGAACGGGAACCGCCCGAACCGGAGAGATTTAGATCAGGGAGTTTCAGACCAGCCGTCAGAATGTTCCAACTTGAGGATGCATCGTTGGCAGAGGTCTTGGAGCTACCCAGATTTTTCCATTCTTTTTCGAGATCCTTGATAAGCCGCGGGACACCGCCGCCGCTATTGTCGTTCGCCATGATACGGGCGATATCCTTGACGATGTCTTGAGTGGCGGGCGAATTGCCAAAATTCTTGGAGATCCACTTGGCGAGTTCTTCATTCTGGCGGCCGGGTTGCTTCGGCGGCGGCAACCGATCAGTTTTCATTTTTTCGGGATCGGATGCACGAACGTTTTCTGGATTCGTCGGATCAACCTTTGGATTTTTGGGATCGATCGGTTCGATCTTCTTTTCCTTGCGAAACTCGTCAACCTTCTTGATCGCTTGATCGAACTTTTTCCAATTAACCTTTGGATCGGTCGGATCTTGCCGCTCCTGTTGTTCCTTGATCATTTCGCGGATGCGTTCGATATTCTTCGGATCGCTCAGTTCGGGATTCTTCTGAATGAAATCCTTCACCGTCTTTTCGTCAAACATCTTGGGATCGATGTTTCGCGGCATTTGCTCGATCAAACGGCGCAGGAAGTCCTGATCGATATTGGGCGTTCGATGGCGAGGCAATTTGCCATCAAGAAGCTTGAGGATATTCGAAGGAAGCGGGTCGCTGGGATCATCAAGGTGAGAGGGCCGTTGCCCTCGACTCACGAGCGGCGTCAACAGAAGTGCCAGCAACAATAGGCCCGGGATACGGCAGGCCGATCGCGTCATCGGGGACCTCCAGCACTCGGAACCGGATCGGGCGGCGGCACCGGGACGGTGGGCGAAACGGGGCGATCCGAGACGGACGATTCGCGTCCGACCACTCGACTCAGCGCGTACGAAACATGCCGTCGAACCGATTCGTCCTTATCCTTCATCGCATTGACCAAGGCGGGAACTGCGTTCCGGGCAGGGGGTCGCACTTGCCCCAGCGCAATGGCGGCACCCATCCGTCGTTCAGCTTTGGCATCTGCCAAGGCGTCGATCAACGCGGGAACGACGGAATCGCCAAGGTTGGCAATCGCGATGGCGATATTCTGCCGTACCTCGGTATCCGGATCGTCAAGCGTTTCAATCAACGCCGCCACCAGGGGATCCACTTTCTTCTCGGCCGCCTCCACTGGGAAGCCAATCCCAATCAACGCCGCAAGTGAAATAATCCAACGCATGGCGAAAACTCCCGATGAACGACTTGATGTACTCATCAGTGTATTCGTTGGGATGGCATGAACGCAAGGGTCGTTTGGACGGCGGGCGTCCGCTTCGCGTCGCGGCTTCACGGCGTATTCCTATATTGTCTCCTTCAACTATCCGCACCCCCAACTCTCTTGGAGGCCCTATGCGCTCTCTCATCCTTGGCGGCATGACGTTCCTGTTTCTCTGTTCGCCTTCCCTGCACGCCGAGCCGAAATCGCTGTTCGACGGCAAGACCTTCGCCGGCTGGGAAGGCGATACTGAAAAGACCTGGCGCATCGAAGACGGCATGATCACGGCCGGAAACCTCGATGTGCTGGTGCCGCGCAACGAGTTCCTCTGCACCAAGCAGACCTACGGCGACTTTGAATTGAAGGTGAAGTTCAAACTCGTCGGCGACAAGGCAAAAGCCAACGCCGGCATTCAATTCCGTACCGTGAGAATCCCCAACCATCACGAGGTCTCCGGTTATCAGGCGGACGTCGGCCAGGATTACTGGGGAGCTCTGTATGACGAATCGCGCCGCAAGAAGGTCCTGGTGAAGCCCGAAAAGGAACTCATCGAAAAAGCGGCCAAAATTGAAGACTGGAACGAGTACACCATTCGTTGCGAAGGCCCCAGGATTCGCCTCTGGCTTAACGGCACCCTGACGGTCGACTACTCCGAAGCCGACGAGAAGATCGACCGCACCGGCATCATCGGCTTGCAGATCCACGGCGGAGCCAAATCGAAGGTGTTTTACAAGGATATTCGGATTGAGGAGATTGCGTTGAAGGGGAAGTGAAGGGGGTGAAAATGAGGAAGCGGAGTGCGACTCTTCCGAAGATTTTCGTTCTAAAGATCTATCTCCGCGATTCCGAAATAATCGCGGTCTAAATAGGGCGAAATCCTAGCGAATGCTTCCTCATTGAATACTGTGTACGTCCACCAGACAATTGGAAAATCGCGAACCAAGTCGGCCGATAATAGTAATTCCTCTTTCCAAATAGGTGCCCCCGGCAATTTGTATACGATGGGTCTCGCGGAACGATATCGGGACGACACATCACTGAGTCGTGTGGGCACCAGCTCGTAGTATCGTCCCACTTTGTCGTGCAGTGCCGGGACGTCAGGTAATTGCTCAAGAAAATGCTCATCTCCGATCGTTCTGACCAATTTTCTGAATTCCTTGTCCTTGGGAAACGCAAAGTCTCCTGGCGGATATACGGGAAAGTCAACAAGTTTGTTGAAGTGAACAGATTGAAAAGTGATGTAAGAGAAGCCGCCCAGGCTTTCCTTGACTTTCTCGGAAACGATCAAGAACGGACTACCAACGGGCTGAAATACGTCGGGAATTTGCCTTCCGTTGTGGATCAAGAACAATGACTTGATCGGACCTCCTCCAAAAACCGGCGTGTCTCGGTAATGTCGCTCATCGTCGATAATCTTGCCGTGGAACAACAGCAAATGAATTTCATTCAAACGAGGCGACGACATCAAGAACTGCACGGCAAAGGTTTTCATCTGAATCTCTGCTCAAGGGCGAGGTGGTTTCTGGAAGAAAATCCACCCACCAAACAAAGGAAGGCCACGGCGAGATACACGCCGTGGCCTTCTACATTTCGGCGGCCGCGCTGACGCAGCCCGTCAGCGGCATCAGATCGGCCGCACCTTTTGGTTACCACATAAACTCACTTGACCACCTCCTTCTGCTAAAGCCATTCCGAGGGAACCCGGTACCCACTAGGTTCTGTCGGACTCTAGCCCGTCGTGCCACGTGAACACGACCCACATTCACATCCTAAACATTCGCGAGGCGGGAAATCAATAGCTGCCGAGGGAAATTCGCCTCTTTTTGCAAGCTCGGTCCAACGTTCATCTCGGTTTTTGGTTATATCCGGTAACGTTTAACGTCTCTTCAGAATGAATTGCGATTTGGAGAGCCGGCTTTAACGAGATTCCTCTGGAAGACCATCCACCGTCCCCGCACAATATCTAAGGACGACCTCTCCGTTTCTTTTGGGTTCTTGATTTTGGAAAGGACGAATCGAACATGATCAATTCCATGGCACTCGTCGCGGCCATGTCTTTCTTTCCCGGTCAGGGCGCACTGACCTTGAACAACGCTCGCATCACCTACGGGGAACTCGGTGCTGTTCGCACGGACTCGAAGTTCCTTCCCGGGGACATTTTCTTCGTGGCCTTTGACATCGACGGCATCAAAGTCGACGACACCGGCCGCTTGAAATACAGCATGGGGATGGAAGTCGTCAACAAGGACAACTTGCCGATCTTCAAGCAGGCTCCACTCGATCGCGAGGACTTCCTGCCGCTGGGCGGTACGAAACTTCCTGCTCGCGCATTTATCACCATCGGGCCAGAACAGGCACCTGGCACGTACACCTGCAAAGTCACTGTCGTCGATCAAGCATCGAAGTCCACGCAAACGCTGATCCAGAAATTCGACGTCCTCCCCAAGAGCTTCGGCCTCGTGCAAGTTTACACCACCAGCGACGGCAAAGGCGAGATCCCCGCGCCGCCCGTCGGCGTCCCCGGCCAGGCCGTGTTCGTTCGCTTTGCGCCGATTGGCTTCGCACGTGATCCCAAGACGAAGCAACCAAATCTTGATGTCGAAATGGCAATCTTGACGAAGGAAGGCACACCCGCCCTGGCCAAGCCATCGGTGTTAACCATCGACAAAGGTGTCGGGGAAGACGAGACAATTATCCCGTTGCGATTCTTTCTGCCGATGAACCGGGCCGGCGATTTTGTCGTCGAGCTCAAGGCCACGGACAAAGTCGCCAACAAAACCACCAAAGTGCAGATCCCCATCAAGGTCGTCGCCCCGGCAAACTGACGCGAATTCACCGATCTAACCATGCCGCGATCCTCGCCCTCGCGGTACTTTGAGGAACCTCATGAGTCAGCTCCAGGAACGTATCGCCCAATTTCGCAAGATGGCGTCCGATGATGCGGACAACGAGCTCGGCCACTTCCGGCTCGGGCAGTTGCTCATGGAGGCCCAGGAATACAAAGAGGCCATCGCGTCCTTCTGCCGGACGCTGGAACTGAGCCCGCAATTTTCCAAGGTCTATCAGTTGCTCGCTTCCTGCCTTCTCAAAGTGGAACGCAAGGAAGAAGCGGTCGAGATCCTCACCAACGGCTGGAAGATTGCCGACGAGCGGGGCGATAAAATGCCCCGCGACGAGATGGGCAAGATGCTCAAGGAACTCGGCGAGCCGATTCCCGAAGCGACGGCAGCAACCGTCGATGATGGCGAACCCGGCACCGGCTTCAAGTGTGAACGGCCGATGTGCGCGGCAGGCAAGCGGGCCCGCCAGTTGCCGGCTCCCCCGCTGGCCGATGAGGTCGGCCAACGCATTCACAAGGAAATCTGCGCCGACTGTTGGAACGAGTGGTTCAAGAACTACAGCATCAAAGTGATCAATGAACTCCGCATCGACCTGAGCACGGAATTCGGCCAGGAAGAATACGACAAACACATGCGCGGCTTCTTCGGCTGGGAAGAAGCCGTCGGAATGGAAAAATGATGGTCGCCGTGGAATATCTCGTCAATCACGGTGCGTCGGCATCGCTGGGCCGTTTCGCCAATTCGACCGGGCTGCCGTTCGTCCACGGCGATAGCGTCGTCGTGCGCTCGGGTCGCGGTGTCGAGGCCGCCACGATTCTCGCTGAGGCGACGACGCGTTTCGGCAAACTGATCGGCGACAGCGTTTCCGGGACCATTCTGCGTGCGCTTTCCTCGCAGGACGAGCAACGCTTCCGAGAACAATCCAGTCGCGCCCACGAGTTCTTGGCCGATGCGCAGTCAACAGTGGATTCCATGGGCTTGGCTCTCTCGATCCTCGACGTCGAGATCCTTCTTGATGGCGAGCAAGCAATCCTCCACGCGATTCCGTTCGCGGAAGACGATCTGACGCCGTTACTCGACGATCTGTCGCACCGGCATGGAATTCACTTCACCTTATGCGACATGCGAAGACTACCGACCTCGGCCGTCGAACCGGAAGGCTGTGGCAAGCCAGGTTGCGGCTCCGAAAAGGGTGGGTGTACAAGTTGTTCAACAAGTGGCGGGGGCTGCTCGACGGGAAGTTGTTCGAAGGGAAGCGCCGACGCGAAAGAACTGACGGTTCACTTCTCGGAATTGCGAAGGCGAATGGAAGAGCGATAAGATTGAACGGCATTTTTTCGCGCAAGTCGCGACAAACAACGCATCTCACTTCGGCGGATTCAACGACGGACCTTCGTCAACTACCATCGGCGGCGATTTAATGAGCTTCGCCGGGATTGTCGGGAAATAGCTGCGAGCGTAACGCGGCTGCGCGACGACGGGAAGAGGCGTCGGGAACACGGGGGCCAAGTTTGTTCGCGACGTTTCCACCGGTTTCGCGACGACGGTTTCCCTAGGCGTTGTTGAGGGCGAGCCGTAGATCTTTGAACTCAAGCTCGGCTTGATCATCGGCAACGGCTTGGCGAGGGGCGGTTCGTCCGTCTGGTTGAAAGTCGGTTCGGGAGTTTTGCCGAGTTTGACCCCGTGCAGAAGTGAGAATTGCACCAGGATCGTCTTGGCGGTGGCGCGAACCCGGAATGCTGAATCGTTGGCAACGGCCTGTTCGATTGCGTACACAGCCGGCTGCGTGATCGGACGCATCTTGGCCAGGGCGTTGACCGCTTCGAGCCGCACCGACGTACTGCTGTCGTTCTTGAGCGCTTCGATGAGGGCCGGGACGATCTCGGGAAATATTTTGGAATCGTGTTCGCGAAGTTCTTCCGCCGCTTCGGTTCGTTTCCGCTCATCCGGATCCGAAGCTAGGGTTTTGATGAGAGCGGGAACGTGAGCACTTGGTTCGGGTTTATTGCCGGATCGCCTGAATAGCGGTCCAGCATGAACCTCCGGGGCCGAAAAGGCCACGAGAAGCGGAATCATCAAGATGCAACGCCAAGCCATGCCGCCACTCCGCCGCCTCGTTGAATTCCGCGGGAAAGTGCGGATGGTTCATCAAGGTGTCCAAACGGAATGATCGACCATAAACCGCTAACTTGCGGGCGAAATTCGTGATCGGCACGGAATCGGAAGCACCCCATTCTCGAACAATCCTC
>JAIOQJ010000385.1:0-557 GCA_021413475.1 Planctomycetota bacterium
TAGCGCTCCGCTCCGAAGACTCCGCGTCGCGGCTTCACGGTCGTATTATAGGATTGAACATCTCGGCACGAACCTTCCCGGATAGTGCAGCGTCTTATTGCCAGAGAGATTCCCCAAAGACCGAGGCCATGCCCATGGAAAAGATCGTCGTCCTACTCGTTGGTCCTCAAGGATCGGGAAAATCGACTTATTGCCAGTCGCATCTGGGCGGTTACACGCGGATCTCGCAGGACGATCAAGGCAAGCAGGGGCACTTCATCGCTTTCGAACAAGCTCTTCGCGACGCCGTTCCGTATCTCGTCATCGACCGCATCAACGCCTTGAAAAGCCAGCGGAAACGGTATCTCGATCTGGCCCGCGAGCACGGCTATCACACCCGCATCATCTGGTTGAATGTCGATCGCAATCTTTGCCTGAAGCGGTGCCGGGAGCGTGCGGAACATCCGACGCTCAAGCCGGAGGACGCGGAACGGGCCCTGCAAACTTACTTCAACACCTTCCAGATTCCGTCGCGCCGCGAGGCGGACCAATTGACCATCATCGGTCCGCCGCCCGTG
>JAIOQJ010000385.1:603-3209 GCA_021413475.1 Planctomycetota bacterium
GTTTGCGCCGTCACTTGATCGTTGGGGATATTCACGGTTGTTTTGATGAATTGCAGGCCTTGCTCGGCCAATTGCAGTTCGATCCGAGCGAGGACGTCCTGGTTTCGGTCGGCGACATCATCGATCGCGGTCCGAAGATTCGCGAGACCATCGAGTATCTCTTCAACCTGCCTCGGTTTCACATGGCCATCGGCAACCACGAGGAGAAATTCCTGCGCTATCTGGAAGGTCGTAACGTCAAGGCAACCCACGGCCTGCAAACGACGATCGACGCCTATCCGGAAGGGTTTCCGCCGGAATACACCGAGCGTATGCGCTCGCTGCCGCTGATTCTGAAAACACCTTCCGGCTACGTGGTTCACGCGGGCTTCGATCCCGAAATGTCGCCGACGGAACAGAGCCGGTCTGATTGCATTTACATGCGTTTCTACGGCGGCAAAACCTACTTCGACGAGATCAACGGCCGGGCCTGGTACACCCTGTGGCCGACAGACGGTCCGCGGGTTTTCTTTGGGCATATTCCGCTCGAAGATGGTCCCGTCGAAAGTCACATCGTCTCGCTCGATGCCGGCTGCGTTTTCGGCGGGCGTTTACGGATCTTCGATAGCCGCGACAATCAGGTGCATTCCGTGCCGGCGGCGCGCGCGTATGCGACGTCCGAGCACAGCATGGTGAAGCACGTCGCGCCAAGCGATGCCCTGCGCCGCCGCGAAGAATACGTGATCGGCGGGTTGCTGCGCACCGATCGCACGGACGACGGGCAACTGGCAATCTACACGTACACCGATCAATGCGTCTTCCAGAATTCGTGGGACGATATTACCCGCAACGCTCGCGGCCATATTTACGACACGCGCACGGGAGAGTGTATCGCCTTTCCGTTCCCGAAGTTCTTCAACCTCGGCGAGAACGAGGAGAACCTCCCCGAGAAATTCCCCTGGCATGAGCCGTTCGAGGTTTTCGAAAAGATGGATGGCTGGCTCGGCGTGCTCTACCGGCACGAAGGGCGCTACAAGATCTCCAGCCGCGGCTCGTTTCACTCGAGCGGTGCCGTCTGGGCCACCGAGTATGTGCGGCAATTCGATCTTTCGATCTTACCCGACGAGGCCACGCTTTCTTTCGAGATCATCCATCCCGATCACAAGATCATCCTCAACTACGAGGGCCGGGAAACCCTGATGATTTTGGCGGCATTCAACCGAAATACCGGCGAGGAATATCCGCGCGCGGTCGTCGCACACTGGGCGAGTGAAATCGGTTTGCCGATCGTGCCGCAACTGGCCGCCTTGTCGCTCGAGGAGTTGCTGCACACGCAGAAGCACCGCGAACACTTCGAGGGTTTTGTGCTCCGCTTCCCGGACGGCCGTCGGGTGAAGGTGAAGACCGAGTGGTATCTGAACATGGCCCGCATCGTGTCGAACCTGACGCCGATCGCCCTCTGGGAGGTCATGGTCCAGGGCAAAGTTCGGCAAGATTATCTGGTGCAAGTTCCTGAAGAATTGCGGCCGCTGGCGGAGCGCTACCAGGCGATCCTCGAAGGGCAATACGCGCGGACGCGGTTGGAGATCGACCACGTTGCCGCCCCGATCCTGCGCGAGTTCGGCCACGACCGCCGGGCCCTTGCCCAGCATCTGGAACTGCGCAAGAAGGAACTCGGCATTATCAAGAGTGCGGTTTTCGTGCTACTGGACGGAAAGCACGAGCACCTGGACCGGATGGTGATGGATCACATTTACCCAAAAGGGAATCAATTCGTGGCCGACGCGCCGCGCCCGCGCCAATAAGGGCAATCGCTATTCTTCGACCCGTTCCGCGTAAAAGCCGGCCTCGCGTTCCTGAAGCTTGGACGAACCCGTGATCGCCTTGCCGTTGCCGGTGAACAGGAAGCCGTTGAAACTCTGCTGAATCTGCGGGAACTTGATGTTGAAGCTGATGGCATGGCGCGGGGTGCCGATCTTGCCTTCGATGTCGTACTTGGCCCCGTCGCGGTCCGAGTAGAAGGTGCCGGTCACTTCGCCTGATTCGTTCACTTCCAGGTTCAGCGTGCCGGTCCGGCGGCCGTCGTCGTAGAGTTTGTATTTGCCGATGAAATAACGCATTTCGAAGGTGGCGCCGACGGTCAATTTGGCGGCCTTCTTGGGGACCACGTCGGGGATCGCCTTAATCAGCACGTAGATTTTCGCCGTGCCAATGGGCGCGATCTTGAAGCCGTCTTTGCCATCGTCCGTGACCTGAATGTCGCCGCCGAGGCTTTCGGGAACGGCCTGGCCGATGTCGAGGTTGTAGCGTGAACCAGCATAGAGGTTCACGTTTTCGCCCTTGGCTTTCACCGTGCGCTCCGTCGATTCACGGAAGGTCACGTATTTCTCGATTAAGAGCATCGGCACCTGCTTGTCCTTGCCGAAGCGTTGGCGGGCGGCCTGGACGAGGAGCTTGCTAAAGCGATCCTCGTTGGTCCGCACGATCAAGAACACGGCACTGGTGTCGCCCAGCACTTCCCCCAGGTCGCCGATCTCGGTGGAGGTCAATTGCTTGACTTCTTTCACGTTCTTTCCATCGGTCACGGCCTTTTCCAAAACGGGATTGTTGTAGTGCTCGAACTGATC